>NZ_QSIG01000125.1:0-1003 GCF_003468525.1 Prevotella sp. AM34-19LB
ATGGGACTGAAGCTCTTTTCCAAGTCGTACATCTCTATTGATGGAAGCAAGTTTAAGGCTGTAAATGCTAAAGACAACAACCTTACTCTAAGCAAACTCGATGACCGAATCAAGCGTCTTGATGAACATATTTCAATCTATATGGAAGAACTTGAAGCATACGATCATGAGGAAGGACGCAGGCTCTCTAAAGATGAGTTGCAACGTAAGCTTGATGTTTGCAAGGAGCGCAAGGAACGCTATGAGGGATATCGTGATACACTTGAGAAAAGTGGTGAAAGCCAGATTTCCTTAACCGATCCTGATTCCCGACTAATGAAAGCCAACGAAGGCTTTTGTGTCGGTTATAATGTGCAAACTGCAGTTGATGCGGAGAGCCATATGATAGCAGGCTTCCTGGTAACCAACAGTCCAACAGACCATGGTCAGCTTACAAGCGTAGCATCTGAGGTAAAAGCCGATTATGGTGTTGACGTTCTAGAATCTACTGCAGACAAGGGGTACGAGTGTCCCGAGGATCATGCAGATGCATTGGCTAATGGTATCGTACCAAATGTCATCCAACGTGATGGCAGCTGCACGGAGCAGGTTCAGTTTGACTATAACGAAGCTACCATAACTGACGCACAAAAGTCAAGTACTAATCCAGAAGATTTGAAGGCATGTCTTGAAGCTGCAGTCATACCGGAAGCCTACAAGGATTTTTTAACCGATGCACAGATTGTAGAGGTCAAGGAGTACACTTCTGATGTAGCAGAGTCTGCTGTACTGAAGATGACTCCCGGGCAGATGCGTGCCAAGGCTCTTGAAGGATACTTCGTGAGGGATGCCGAACGCAATCTTGTCTATTGTCCGCAAGGAGAAATCCTGAGGCAGAAGTCTATCAAAAGAAACGGTATGATCCGCTACTGCAACAAGCTTGCATGTAAAAAATGCAAGTGCAAGTGTACCATCCAGAAGTTCAAGGAGGCAGACTTCAACAAAGACACCTTGATAAAGGCAA
>NZ_QSIG01000126.1:0-982 GCF_003468525.1 Prevotella sp. AM34-19LB
TTACATAATTAATATATTGCAAGACTGTAAATGCGCTGATTTTCCCGATGATTCGGGTAAACAGTCCTGGTGTTTGCTTAGCATAGTTTCGGAAGAGCATGAAGTGATCACAAAGTTGAGAGAAATTTGTCTCGATTCTCTTCCTCGCCTTAGCATAAGGCTTAAATGTTGGTCGCCAATTCTTCATGTTCAAGCGATATGGAACTTCCAACTTGATGCCTACAGAAGAAAACAAGTCTTGCTGTAGTTCCGCACTGAGGTAAGCACGATCGCCAAGGATGCAACAGTCATGGAATTGAAACTTTACATCTTTAAGAAAATGAATGTCATGAACATTAGCTGGACTCAGGTCATACGAGTGGATAACTCCACTTAACCCACAGACAGCGTGGAGCTTATACCCAAAGTAGTATATCTTCTGAGTAGCGCAATAGCCAAATGCAGGAGAGTTTGTTACGTCTGTTCCTTTCATCTTGCAACGCAAGCCTCTGGACAAGCGACACACCTCTATTGGTTTGGAATCTATGCAGAAATATTCTTCTGCACCATCCATCTTTGACGCTATGCGTTTACGAATCTTCTCACATAGTTCCGCAGTGAACTTTCGCCTGTCATTGAACTGGCGTCGAGAAATCAGATTTGGCATATCTGCCTTATACTCCTTCAGCCTATCGAACAAGTTGTTTTCACTGTCGATGCTAAGATGCTCGGCTGTCAAGCTCAAAGCAACAACTTCGAGGTCTGAAAAACGTGGTACGACTCCTGGGCGAGGAATATTTCCTAGCTCATTAACTAAATTTTTGGAGAAATCCTTGCATATCTCAAGAATTTTTACGAAATTTGCATACAAGTTGTGCATAGCGTGAAATATATAACTTTATAATTGGACACTACAAAGTTACTTAAAATCAACGAGATGCACAACTTTTTCTCCATAAAAATATACTAATTTTCAGGCGGTTTTTTAATTCCGCCAACAGGT
>NZ_QSIG01000127.1:0-958 GCF_003468525.1 Prevotella sp. AM34-19LB
GTTCTTATGTCACCACGACGTTTTGGCAAATCAAGTCTCGTAAAAAAGGCTGTTGTCCAAACCCAACGACCATACCTATGGCTCAATATGCAAGCCGTGCTCAGCAAAGAAGATTTTGCGGCAAAGCTTCTGAAGGAACTGCTCAATCAATTCAAACTGGAAAAGATGAAGCACTATCTTCGTAACTTCCGCATCATTCCTTCTATCAACATGAACCCGATGACAGACGAGCTATCGGTTTCATTCCAACCATCAACTGACAATGGAACAACGGCAATAGAAGATGTTTTAAATACAATTCAGAAGGTTTCTACACCTCAAAACAAACTGATTGTTGTCCTGGACGAGTTTCAAAGCATCCTGGAAATCGATAAAAACATGGATAAGCAGCTCCGTTCCATCATGCAGGAACAGACAGGCATCAATTACATCTTTCTGGGCAGCCAGGAATCGATGATGACAGATATCTTTGAACGTGTGAAGTCTCCGTTCTATCATTTTGGAATGCTGATGAGACTCAACAAGATTCCATACGGAGATTTCAAATCATATATTGCAGACAGATTGAAAGATGTATCAGAGCAGCCTACTCAAATTGCAGACGAGATACTGGCCTTTACAAGTTGCCATCCATACTACACGCAACAGCTTTCATTCGCAGTTTGGAACAATCTGGAAGCTGGCAAAAACGAGGATGTACTCCAACTCGCCATAGAAGACATCATAACAACTCATGATTTAGACTACGAACGTTTATGGTTGAATTTCAATAAGACAGACAAATATGTAATGGTCAGTATCTGCGAGGGCAACAATCCTGCACAAGACAGGAACCAACCTACCAGCACGATGACCAGTGCCCTATTGCGTTTAAGCAAGAAAGGCTACATCATCCGAAGTGACAGATATGAAATAGAAGACCCATTCTTCAGGAAATGGATACTCAAGAATATGATTG
>NZ_QSIG01000128.1:0-905 GCF_003468525.1 Prevotella sp. AM34-19LB
TCCTTGGCGACGCTGATGGATGGCTATGCGAGAACTCCCGGAGTAAACCTCCACGGTATCTAAGTCCCACAGTACGCTCACCTTTTGCCCGACATACTGGTATGGCACGCTATAGTTGTGCTTATCAACCATGACGTGATAGGTCCCGGACAGTTTCACCTCCTTGCGATATCTGAAGCGGTATGGAGTCATGGGCAGCTTACCCAACGTTGGTTGCTCTTCCGCCTCGAAGATGTCACGTCTGCTTCTCCCTGTCGTTCTGGACGGCTTTTCATTGAAGCCGTCCATCAACTCATAGATACGGGTATTCATACTCAGAAGATTGTAAAACACCTCGTCATGTAGCAGAGCGTAGACGGCATTGTATGTCTTTTGGACGAGTCCCTCGACTGGACCTTTGTCCCTCGGAGTGCGAACCCTGCAGGTTTGGAGGGATGTATCGTAGTAGGCAGCCCATTCCACGGCAGCATCATTGAACGCTGGCTCGTAGCGGTCGTATTTCTTCACCCACTGCTTCATGTTGTCACTCTTGGCTATGCGAGTTGTTCCGCCGAAGTAAGAGAAGGCATCGGATATACCGCCGAAGAAGTTCTCCATGGAAGCGTTGTACATAGCTTGGCAAATCCCAAGCCGCTGTATGGCAGGATACAGACCAAGACGACAACCTTGGTTAGTTTACCTGTTTTCGGGTCGGTAAGCCACAGGGCATCGCCGGCGAAGTCAATCTGCATCTCTTCCCCAGGAATATAGGTGTTATGGAAGCTGAGGTTGTGTGAGTACTGATACTCACGGATTGACTTCTTGAACTGGGTGTATCCATATCCGTCGGGATGCTCCTTCTTGTATGACTCGTGCAGGGCTTGAATGGTGAGGTAGCGGTTATGCGACAAGTCTGACACATATTC
>NZ_QSIG01000129.1:0-816 GCF_003468525.1 Prevotella sp. AM34-19LB
AGACAAGATGAACTGCTTACTGGTCAATGCCCTGCTTGCTACTGGTCAATTGAAATCCGGTCAAGAGTATGATTTTGACTTTGACCATCAGTTCATTGAAACAGAGAAGTATGATGCAAAACCAACCTACAAGAAGTTCTTGGGCTATAGTCCAGGCGTAGCTGTCATTAACGACATGATTGTTGGTATTGAAAATAGAGACGGCAACACAAACGTACGCTTCAACCAAAAAGAAACTTTGGAAAGAATCTTCAAGCGATTGGAGGCTTCGGAAATATATATTTCTCGTGCCCGCATGGATTGCGGCTCATGTTCGGAGGAAATCGTAGATATGGTAGAGGCTCATTGCAGGCATTTTTATATTCGTGCCAACAGATGCTCTTCTTTCTACGATTCCATGTTTGCCTTAACTGGATGGAAAACTGTTGAAATCAACGGTATTGAGTTTGAGTTGAATTCTATCCTTGTTGAGAAATGGAAAGGAAAACCGTATCGTCTTGTCATACAGAGACAAAGGCGAATAGATGGAGACCTTGACATTTGGGAAGGCGAATATACCTACAGATGTATACTGACTAACGATTACAAGTCGAGTGCAAGAGACATCGTGGAATTCTACAATCTTCGTGGTGGCAAGGAACGCATCTTCGATGACATGAACAATGGCTTTGGCTGGAATCGGTTGCCAAAATCGTTCATGGCACAGAATACTGTATTCCTGCTTATGACAGCTCTCATCAGAAACTTCTACAAAGCTATTATGCAGAGATTGAAAACCCATGAATTTGGATTGCGTGCCACCAGCAGAATCAAGAC
>NZ_QSIG01000013.1:0-74411 GCF_003468525.1 Prevotella sp. AM34-19LB
ATCTCTCAAAGGTGTACCTGCTTTGATTGCTTCTCTTGGATAATGACCTGTAGGGATCAATACCATCGAAAAACACGCTCTATTAGTGTTCATATCGGCCATTTTAAGCTTATGACGAATTGTTTAACATAAACTAAAATTTTAAGATGAAAAAAGATATGCCCTTAGAGGCTTAGGTGGAGTCGTGATAGCGGTTCTGCCCTCTATGATACACCCCCAAACGGCCGTTCTCGGACGGGCTGGGGGGGCAGTAGATTGATTTCAAGTTTATTAAAGTCTCAGTTTTCTTATATTGGTAAAATTGGTCATCGTTCTAATTTTCATCTTCTCATTGTAAAAGGACGTTTGATGATTGGAAATGATGTTTTTTTTAATCATAATGTAAGTGTAACTTGTTTAAATGAAATAGTAATAGAAGACAAATGTACTTTTGGTAATAATGTTGTGATTGTTGATCACGATCATAATCATGATAATACCGGTTTCCTTAAAGGTAGAATAAGAATTGGTAAGGGAACATGGGTCGGTGCTAATGTCGTAATATTGCGAAATACCATTATTGGGAAAAATTGCATAATTGCTGCAGGTTCTATTGTAAAAGGTTATGTTCCTGATAATACTCTTTATTTTCAAAAAAAAGAAACAGAATATAGAAATAGATAATGAATGTACTAATATTGATTGTTGCGATATCAGTAGTAATACTGCTTGCAAACAGAAATAATTTAACTATATGTGTAGCATTAGGAACTCTGATGTTATGTTCATATTACTTTTGGTGGGAACCAAATCCAGAAGCAGACTTAAATTGGCATTACCATTTTTGGGATGATGTTTCTTATTTATCTTTTAAGGATGTTATATCTATGAATTCTAGTAACATTAATATGATATCTAGTATATATACTGAAAAGTTTATAAGGACTTGTCCTGTGTTTTCTTTATTTGTTTGGCTGCTAACTTTTTTAAAAGTTAAATACATCCTTCCTGTATTAGTTTCAATAATTATATATTATTCTTCTTTTAGATTGGTATATTCTTCTGGTAAAAATAACTTCTTAACAACTGATGCAATAAAGGTTGGTATTATATATGTTCTCTGCCTAACTAATTTCTTTGGATTAGGCGGCTTGAGAAATCCATTGGCATATACCCTTTTTGCTCTGGTTATTTATTATGATTTTGGGGGGAAAATTAATAAAGTTGTAAGTTTTGGGCTGTATATAATGTTGTGTTTAATACATTCTTCTTGTTTTATATTATTAGGTTTTAGAATCTTATATTTGTTTGCCTCTAGGTTTGATGATATATTTATTTATCTATTTCTGTTTGCAGCAATTGTTGGTATAGAAATTGTATTAAAAGTTGTTGGCTCTTTAGGTGGTATTTTGCAGGATGTTGTTGTTACTCAAAGCGGTTACCTTACAAGTGGGTCGGGTGTTGTTAATGGATATAGTAGAACAATTAAAGTACTAAATTATATTTGGTTGGCATATTTGTTCTATTTATATTCAAAAGATAGACCTGATCGTTTCCCTTCGATATTAAGATATTCTAAATGGATATTGTTTTTTACAATCCTTAACTTGCAAAATTACGATGTTTTTGTTAGAATGTCGTATTTCCTGCTTCCTCTTTCTGTAATTTTTGTTGTGGATTTAGTTAATGAAAAATATAATCTTCATAAATTTAAAACAGTCTTATTTGTTGTGTGTGGCTTTACTTTATTATGGTTATCTTTTACAGCTTATACGGCGTTAGATTAATAAATATTTTATAAATATGCAAAGAAATTTTAATTTCGATCTTATACGATCTTTGGCTTGTTTCTTGGTCGTGTGCATTCATTGTGGTGGTTATGTAGGTGAATTACACGAAACGCAGGGCTTTTCTTTCTGTGGAAATTTATTATGGTTCTTGTGGATAAATATAATATGCTCTGCTGTTCCATTTTTTGTAATGTTAAGTGGTGCCCTTCTTTTATCAGGCAAGGTGACCCCCCCATATCAGTTTTTAAAGAAAAGATTAAAGCGTATATTGGTTCCTTTTATGTCATGGAGTATAATCCTTTATATTCTTACAATATATAAAGAACAATGGCCTGTTTCACCAGAACTTATTCCGAAGTTTGCAATTATGTTTTGTACGAACGGAGTTCATTCTGTTTATTGGTATGTTTATATGATAATTGGTCTTTATCTAATGACTCCTATATTGAAGCCGTTTTTTGTAAAGGCTGATATAAAGCAAATAAATTATTGTGTCCTTCTTACTGTTGCATTTTTTATAGCTAGAGCTCTATGGAAAAACGATGTACAATGGGTAAAAGGATTTCATTGGAGTTATTTTACTTGCTTGGCTTATTATATATTAGGTTATGCTATCACTCACTTTTATCAAAATATGAAGTACTTCAAATTGATTAGTTTTCTTTTTCTAGTTGCTTCGTTAATGATAAATATGGGTTGGTGTTTGGTTTTCAATGAAACGAATGAGCATTTACAGTTTTTCTTATATGTATCATTGTTTTGTGTGTTTCTTAATTTTAAGATTTCATTTTCAGGCGCAAAACTGAAAGTTCTAGAGTTTATTAGTAATTGTAGTTATTCGATTTACTTGTCTCATGTCGTTTTGGTATCTGCAATGGTAATGGTCGGTTTTACTCATATATTACCTTTGTGGATTATGCCATTAGCTATGGCAGTGATAGTGTTCTTAATTGAATGTATAGGCCAATGGATTATCCTGAAAGTTGGTTTGAAAAATATTTTTGGTAGACTATGACATCGATTTTATATATAGTTCCTTATTTTGGAAATTTTCCTAAGTTATTTCCGGTTTGGCTGCACAGTTGTGCTAATAATCCAACAGTAAATTGGCTTATCTTAACTGATGACAAAAGAGATTTTTGCTATCCGTCAAATGTTAAAGTTGAATATACAACTTTTGCTGCTGTTCGAGAGCGAATTCAAAAATTGTTTGATTTTGAGATAAACTTAAGTCAACCTTATAAGCTTTGTGATTTTAGAATAGCATATGGTTTGGCATTTGCTGACTATTTAAAAAGTTATGACTTTTGGGGATTTTGTGACATAGATCTTATTTGGGGTAATATTCGTAACATTTTGGATGAAGCGACATTTGCTACGTATGATAAGATTGGTTATCAGGGGCATTCAACCCTGTTTCGAAATGTTGATTATGTTAATCGCTTATTTCGTGAAACAATAGGTTCTGAATCTGTATATCCATTATTGCAATCATCGAAATCAGAATTTACGGATGAAGATTTTATAAATCGCTTATTTGATTATAAACAGATTCCATATTATCAAAAGAAGACGTTTGCCAATTTGTCTAGCTTTGTTTATAATTTTAAGCTGGACCATTTGGAACAAAAAGATAAAAAGAAAAACAAACGTTTTATTTTTAGTTATGAACGTGGGCGTCTTTATCGTTTGTCAGTAGTTGACAATGCTGTATTCAAGGATGAATTCATGTATGTACATTTTTTGAAAAGAGACATGAATATAAACATACCAGAACAAGCAGATGAATATCTTGTAGTTCCTAATGAATTGTTACCATATGAGAATGTTGATGCTTTTTATATCAATAAAGCTGATGCACCTCATGCGTTGAGATTTGCTATTAGACATTTCAAAGAAAATGCCTATAAATTAAATTTCAAGACAATAGTTCCTATCGCAATAACAAAAATTAAAGGTTACTTTCGATTATATACAAAATTTTAAAAATGATTTTACTTAAATTGACAGATGGTATGGGTAATCAGATGTTTCAGTATGCCTATGCTCGTTATCTACAGTCCATTTATGGTGGCAAAATATATTTTGATTTAACGAAATTAGGGGGGCGACATGTGCGTTCTTACGGATTGAATCATTTCCGTTTAAACTCAAATGTCGTTATTCCTTCAAGGTTCTTGCAATATGCATCTCGTTTTTATACGAAGATAGTTAGATTGTTTTTTAACCGATTACTTGGTGTTTCGCTTCATACAGAAAAAGGGTTTCATTCATATGTTAAGTACTTGGGGTATTATACTACTGATGAGCCTATCAGGTATTTCGTTTTTAATCGTACATTTCTTCCTGTTAAATTAGTTAGAGGTTTTTTTCAGTCTCCAAAATTCTTTTCTAGTATAACTTCTCAGATAAAGCAAGATTTTGAGATAAAGGAAAAATTCAATTCAACGGTAGAATCGGTAAAGAGAGAGATAGAGTCTTGTAATTCTGTTTGTTTACATATTAGAAGAGGGGACTTTACTTTGTATGATAGATTTCAAGTATGTGATGAAGCTTATTATCAGAAAGGTATCGACCAGATAAAAAACAATGTCGAAAATCCCGTTTTCTTTCTTTTCTCAAATAGCCCGAAGGATTTAGAGTGGATAAAGCAAAACTATAGATTCAATGGAAATATTCGTTATGTTAATGTTGCCAAATCTGCAATTGAAGATTTTTATTTGATGCGACACTGCAAGCATTTTGTTATTTCTAATAGTACATTCAGTTGGTGGGCTGCATATCTCGGAGAGAATGATAATAAAATAGTTATAGCTCCTTATCCATGGATAAAAGAAGAAACTTCGTAGATGACATTTACGATGATAGTTGGATAGTTTTGAAATGCTGAGTTCATATTTTATCTTTCTATTTTATTGGTATTCTAATCAATGATGTAAATGAACTTCTAAATTGACGTAGTTAAATATTAGGCATCTGGGGTTATCGAACATTGTAATATCACATTGTTATTTACAGACAAAATTGTGAAAATGTGTAGTTTTAACCCTTCTTTACGTAATGTTTTTACAATAAACTGGCAAGTTGTTAATTACATCCTTGCTCTATTTTTGAAACTTATTAAATATCAATACTACGTTAAATTGATATTTAATCGTCTGTAAATCAATAATATATATTAAGAAATGCTTATGAAAACTTAACTATAAAAAGTTGGTCAAGTCGCTGTTTTCTGTAACTTTGAAAATCACCACAAACGCAAAATTATATGAATACAGGACTTGACCAATATATGGATATCTTTAAGTATGGCTCGCATGTTGAGCAAACCTATCGCAACGCATTCGGCTTAAAAAAGTCGAAAAGCATTGACTGGTTCAAACTTAATGTCTCACTTGCCAAGCGCTTCTTTGGTAAACAGGGAAGATGGGCTATTGCCATTGATCCCAGTTACATCAGCAAAGCTGGCAAGAAGACTCCACATATCGGTCGTTTTTGGTCGGGATGTGCACAGTCTGTTAAGCATGGTCTCGAAATCATGGGTATTGGCCTCATTGATATTGATGCCAAAGACTGCATGACGTTAAGAGTACACCTGTCGCTAAGTAATAAAGAACTGAGTTTTAGAAACAAGACTATGGTAGATTTCTATATCTACGTCATTAAGCGTTACCGCAAGGAACTTCTCAAACTCTCAACCCTCATAGTTGCAGATGCTTACTTCTCTACAAGTACATTTGTTAATGGGATAAAGAAAGAAGGGTTCTCTTTGATAAGTCGCTTTCGTGACAATGCTTGTCTCTTTTATGTCTATGCTGGTCCACGTACTGGAAAACGTGGTCGCCCAAAGACCAAGGATGGCAAGATTGATATGAAGAATCTTGACCTCACTCGATCAGGTGAAGAGGTATTTCTTTATTATAGAACCAGGTTCCAGATCGAATTTTGCTTTCGTGACGCCAAAGGCTATACTGGTCATATGGACTGCCAGGCTCGCGATAAGTGGAAACTCTATTTTGCTTTCAATGCTTCGTTCACATCACTAAATGTTGCCAAGGTAACTATGAAGGAGATGGGAATGGAATATTCTATGTCTTCATTCAAGTCACTGATGACCAACACTTATCTGATGAGACGAATTTTTAAAGCATGTGGGTACAACCCGAACCGAACTTTAATTAGTAAGATTTTCAAAGATCTCTCGTGCTTACAGCGTATAGCTGCTTAGCACATTATTGAATTATTAACGAACTATTGTATAAAATAAATTATGAAAAATTTATATTTAGGTGTAGCACTTGCTCCTTATCGCTTGGATTATTACAACTATATATCTGAGCATATGAATTGTGATATTTATTTTCAGTTAAGAGGTTTTGAAGGTCAGCTTTTCTCCACGGAAGAAGTGGAGAAGAAATGTACTTTTATTCCAAAATATTTGAAAATCACTCGAATGATGGGTGACCGTCAAGTAGTATGGGGACTCCGAAAACTGATAAAGCAATATAAACCGGAGTTTATAATGGTTCCAGAGTTTTCTTTTCTTGCTATGCAGGTAATATTAATCAAGAAGCTTTTTGGATATAAATATAAGATTGTATCACAGTGTGATGATAGCTATGCCATGTTAGTTGGCAAAGGCTTTTCCCGTTTTCACGAATGGTCTCGCAAGTTGTGCATGCCTTTTATCGATAATTTGATATTGTTGGATTCTAGAGCAAAGACTTGGTATCAACACCATTATCATAAAGGTATTTTTATGCCTTTGTTGACAGATGATAGTAAGGCTAGTGTTACTGATGAGGTTAAAGCTAAAGCAAATCAATATAAAGAACTATATGGTCTTAGTGGTCTTAAAACGTTACTGTTTGTTGGCCGTTTAGTTGAAGTTAAAAACTTATCTAGTCTGCTGAAGGCATGTTCTTTACTGTCTTTTGATTACAAGCTTATTATTGTAGGTGATGGCGTTCTTAAAGAAACTCTTGAAAAAGAAGCAAGAGAACTTCATGCTAATGTGGAGTTTGTCGGTCGTAAGAATGATTCTGATCTAACTGCTTGGTATTGTTGTGCTGATGTGTTTGTGCTCCCTAGTGTTATTGAGCCATTTGGTGCAGTTACCAATGAAGCTTTACTAGGTGGTTGTAATTGTGTTATCTCCAAACTTGCTGGATCTGCTTGTTTGATAAAGGAAGGAGTAAATGGATTCCTTACAAATCCAAATTCCGTGGAAGATATCGTCAGACAAATTGGTAAAGCTTGTCAGTTGTCGATTGATTCTGATAGGTCATCCAAAATGTTTATAACATTTGATTATGCTATGAGATCTATGGAAGAAGAAATTAAAAAGAATGTTTTAAAATAGAATAATTCTGTGAAAATATTGCATAAGTTATACTAGAGTTTTATAAACGAATATTTGACTCCTTAGTGATGATTATGCTTGATTTTTACATCTAGTTGGTTATTATAGAACCAGGTTCCAGATCGAATTTTGCTTTCGTGACGCCAAAGGCTATACTGGTCTTATGGACTGCCAGGCTTGCGATAAGTGGAAACTCGATTTTGCTTTCAATGCTTCGTTCACATCGCTAAATGTTGCCAAGGTAACTATGAAGGAGATGGGAGTGGAATATTCTATGTCTTCATTCAAGTCGCTGATGACCAGCATTTATATGGTGAAACGAATTTTTAAAGCAAGTGGGTACATCCCGAACCATACTTTAATTAGTAAAATTTTTAAAGATCTCTTGTGCTTACAGCGTAAAGCTACTTAGCGCATTATAGAATTATTAACGAACTATTGGTTATAATGGAGACAATATATAAAAATGAAATCTTAGGTGAATCCGGTTGTTGTAACGTTAATTTTTTAGTTCATGATAATAAATTCTATGTGATGGATAATCACTTGTGTGCAAGTTGGTGTTGGGAACAAAAAATCAATCCTGCATATCAATATGGTATATTTCACATAGATAGGCATTATGATTTATTGAATAATCTAAGTGATGCTTATCTTAGAACTAATCATGATAGGTTAACTGGGACAAATTTTGATGATTTTAACTCATTGGCAAATGCTACTGATATCAGATATGATAATTATATAGATGCATTTTACCGATTGCATCCAGGTTTATTGACAAAAGCTTATTATTGTACTCATCATGATGGTAGTGATTGGCGTAATATGAGTTTGAAATCCATAAGCTCAGATGCTACAGACGTAAAGATATATGACTTAGTCGATAATGTTGACTATTGGATAGGTAAAAGCGATATTGAGCATTGGATATTGAATATAGATCTTGATTTCTTTTTTCAAGG
The DNA here is from genome assembly GCF_003468525.1 of Prevotella sp. AM34-19LB. NCBI lineage: Bacteria > Pseudomonadati > Bacteroidota > Bacteroidia > Bacteroidales > Prevotellaceae > Prevotella > Prevotella sp. AM34-19LB. The sequence continues at coordinate 8,097 of NZ_QSIG01000013.1, forward strand.
GCAAGGAGAGGAAGGATATTATCGCTTTCTAACAACACATTATGTTAAAAAGCTATGTCGTGCCATAAAGAAAGTTTTAGATAAGATTGATGTCATTTCAATAGCACTTAGTCCTGAATTTTGTAACGGATGGGGGCCATCTTTTGATGTTCTTCATATAATTGAAGATGAACTAGGTTTTAAAATGCCTTTCAAATATAGAAAGATAGGAGGACGAGATATTTTAGTATAATGTTATAAGTCATGAAACAGAAAATTTTATTTATTATGCACATGCCTCCACCAGTGCATGGTGCTGCTATGATGGGTAAGTACATCCATGACAGTAAGTTGATTAATGATAAATTTGAATGCCATTATATAAACCTGACCACGGCCAAAAGCCTTCAGGATATAGGTAAGGGTGGTATTAGGAAGTTATGGAAATTCTTTTGTCTGCTCGCTAGAATAATGAAAACTCTTGTTGGTATTCATCCGCAAATGGTATATGTAACTCCTAACTCTCATGGGGGAGCTTTTTACAAGGATTTTGTGGTTGTAGAACTGATAAAACTCCTGGGATATAAGGTGATTGTGCATTACCATAATAAGGGGGTGGCTACTTGTCAAGACAAATGGCTTGATGATAAGTTATATCGCATATTTTTCAAGAATATTAAGGTCATTCTATTGGCAGATGCATTATATCAGGATGTTGAGAAGTATGTTAAGAGAGAAAATGTCTTTATTTGTCCTAATGGTATTCCAACATCATTAGACATAGAACCAACTTCTGAGCGAAATAACGTTATTCCTCAGTTGTTGTTTTTATCTAATTTACTAGTTGATAAGGGAGTATTAGTACTTCTTGATGCGTTAAAGATCTTGAAGGAAAGGGGATATTCTTTTGTTTGTAACTTTGTTGGAGGTGAAACTGCAGAGATTGATGCTACACGTTTTGCTGAGGAGGTAGAGAAAAGGGGTTTGAATGATATGGCTGTTTATCTAGGCAAGAAATATGGGGCAGAGAAAAATGAGGAATATCGCAAATCTGATGTTTTTGTTTTTCCTTCTTTAAATGAAGCCTTTCCGCTAGTTAATTTGGAAGCCATGGAGTTTAAACTTCCAATTGTTGCCTCTGGCGTTGGTGGTGTTACTGCTGAAATAAAGGATGGTGAAAATGGTTTCGTATGTGAGCCTGGCAATACTGATGCTTTTGTAGAAAGTATATCTAAGCTTCTTGATGATAGTGATTTGAGGAAGAGAATGGGAGAGGATGGATATAGAAGATTCACAGAAAATTTCACTCTAAAGTCTTTTGAAAATCGATTCGCTGATAGTTTGCAATATGAATGTGGGGGGGCAAGATTGACTCTAGCTTATTTCCATGGTAAAAAGTATAATGAGGAAAAAGAAGCATTCTTTGAGAATGCTGATATCTTCATTTTCCCAACATTGAATGAGGCATTTGGGTTAGTCTTGCTTGAAGCTATGGAGCATGCTCTTCCATGTATAGCTACTGACGAAGGTGGTATTTCTGATATTGTCGATGAAGGGGAAACTGGATTTATAGTAAGTAAGCGAAATGCCAATATTCTTGCTGTTAAGATAGAATATCTTCTTATTCATCCAGAGGAAGAATGAGAATGGGTAAAAATGGTTATCGCAAGTTCAAGGATAAGTTCACTCTCAGAAAGTTTGAAGAGTCGATGGTTGATATCCTGAATGATTGTCTTCATTCTGATAAAGCATATTAGCTTGGTTATGCTTTGTTCAATATTCAATACTTCATTATGAACCAGATTGCTATCATATTATATTCAAATCCAAAAGATCCAACAAAGTCGGGCATTCCCAATAACAAGAAAATTGTTCACTAGTGTCCCTGCTAAACGAGACACTTGTGTATCCGAAAGACAAAAGTGAATCGTATTTGTTGAACAGTTGCCTAAATGGAACTATCTTGTTAGGTGCAAATCTGCTTAGCATTTTTGTACCAATTTGTTTTTTTTGTTACCTAGCTTTATTTTTCTTCAAAAATCCTTGGTAATATCGAGAGAAATGTGTAATTTTGCACAAAAAATAAACAAAAAGGTCTTTGGATGTCTTTTAAGTCATTTGCAGACCGAGTTGTTGGGAACAATGGTATGTAGGTATATGGATTTCTGATAACGGTTTTGGCGGACTGTATCTGTTGGACGGCGAAAGCAGGTCATTGTATCGGATGCGTCAAAGGCTTTTAGTCAAACATGTCTGCTTGCGAGAAAACATCGGGAGAATTGTATAGGCAAATTAAACTTTGTGCAAGATGTGACAGTAATCGTTGATTGGAACCCTGAGCATAGTACGCTATCTGCAAAATGTTCTAGATTGGAGAATAATAGTTCGAAATGAATGGTATCTTCTTTGCCGCTTTATCGGAGAAATTCTTCGGTATCTTAGGTATGAGAGGGAGCAGTTAGGTCAACATGACCTTCTATGTCCCAATCCGCCTAGTTAAGATACGAAATATAATTGATAAACAAATTAATTATGGTACGTAAGGGGCTTAGGCTTTAGCTTTTTCACCCCAAGCGGGAATTAGTACAATATTATTATGCAAATTGCTTTAAATTTAAAAGGATATGGTGAAACCAAATTGATTGTTTACCCTCATTCTGTTTTGATAGGTGAGGATAAACAAGAAACTTATGTGCTTGTGTATGCAAAGGATGATTTGGACAATCCTTTTATGACATTGGCTTTAGATGAAAAAAAAGGAAAGTTTGAGGTAGTAAGTCAACATGATGTTCAAGAGGATTATGAAACTTTAATGAACAAACTAGATGATTTGGCGTTGCGTGTTATCGAGGCTAATCAGCATGGAGTGGATTTGTCTGATGTTACCTTGAGTAAAAAAGGTTTGGAAAAACCTTATAACCCAGATCAAATACGCGTAGAGTCAAAGACATTTTCAATTCGTTTGATTTATGATATGATAAATAGTGGAGATTTAGATTTATCTCCTGATTTCCAAAGAAATGTAGTATGGGATGGGTTTCGTAAATCACGTCTAATAGAATCAATTTTATTGAGAATACCATTGCCGATGTTCTATTTTTCTCAAGATGAGGAAGGTAAGCTGTTTGTCGTAGACGGTTTGCAGAGATTGACTGCTATCAAGGAGTTTATGGATAATAAACTTGTTTTAAAAGGGTTGGAATATTTGTCAAATACTTGTGACGATAAAACCTATAGTCTTGCCGGGAGAAAAATAGAAGATAAGTATTTCAGATGGTTTAATATGACACAATTGTCGGTAAATGTGATTGATCCTCAGTCTCCAGCAAAAGTTAAATATGATATATTTAAGAGATTGAATACAGGAGGCAGACCGCTTAATGCACAAGAATTAAGAAATTGCTTATCTAGAAATCAGATTAGATTAACTTTAAAAAAGTTAGCTCATTCTGATGCATTTCTAAAGGCTACAGGCAATAGTATCTCTGATGTCAGAATGGATGCTCAAGAGTTAGTCCTTCGTTTTCTCTATTTTAGATTTCAATATAAAAAGGGAGCATTAGATAGATATGATGGAAACATGGATGAAGAGTTGAACTTGTTTATCGAACTTTTGAATTCTGAGTTAGATTTCAATTTTGATGAATACGAAAAGGCTTTTGAAAATGCGATGAATATTGCTTACTATCTTTTTGGAAGGCATGCTTTTAGAAAAGTAAATTCTAAAACATCCTACTATGGAGCAAGAAGTATTGTAAATAAAGCTTTGTTCGTAAGTTGGGCTGTAGTTTTAAGTGATTTGGATATTAATATTGTTAAAAGAAAATTTGAAACAAATTGTTTGGTGCCAGTTTTGGGCAACTGTATTGATAATGATGATGATTACTTTAAGGCATTGTCATATGGAACTAATGGAAAAGCGAATATTTTAAAAGCTTTTGAAATAGCAAAAAAAATATTAAATCTCTAAAATACGTATTATGGAGAAGTTAAAAATTGAAGGATTTAAATGTTTTAAAGACATATTGATACCGATTAACGAATTGACGGTCTTGGTAGGTTCTAATGGGTTTGGTAAAAGTACAACAATCCAGGCTTTATTATTGTTAAGACAGGCTCTTGATAATGGGAGTTGGGTCGCTTTAAACGAAACTTTCGGGTTGGAATTGGGAACTACGTCAGATATTATAAATCAAAATTATTCTGATTCGAAAATAACAATACAGCTGTTGGACGATTTCGATGGAAAAGTCTTGATAGGCTGTAAGTTGAATATTGAGGATAAACTTGATGAACTTGTATTGCCTAGTGAACTTAATGTTGCTAGTGATGAAACTTTGTTTTCAAATTCACATTTTTATTATGTGTCGGCAGAGAGGGAAGGACCAAGAACTTCTCAAAAGTTATCTCCTATGGATTATCTTTCGTGTGGAACTAGAGGCGAAAGAACAGCACAGGTGTTGGGAACGGATGCAGGTATGGTAAAGATCCTTACAGAAAGAATGTTCCCTGGCTCTAAAAATCCGAATTTGAATGCACAGGTAAATGAATGGTTATCTACCATTTTTCATAAAATAAAAGTGATGGCGAACATCGATACAAAACTAATGAGAGCTTCCATCCGAACCAGCAATCAGTTTGCCATCGGGGATGTTCAGACTACGAATATGGGATTTGGACTTAGTTATGTCCTTCCAATCATAGTTGATGGTTTGGTGGCAGAATCAAATAGTTTGTTTATCGTAGAAAACCCTGAGGCTCATTTGCATCCAGCTGCTCAAACAGCTATAGGGTATTTCCTTGCTTTTATAGCATTTTCTGGTGTCCATGTTATTTTGGAAACTCATAGTGATCATGTGATTGATGGTATTCAATTGTTTGGGTTGCAGCACAAAGATTGGCTTTCGAAAATAACAATTAATAATTATGGAATTGAGGATGGGGGTGCTCCTGTCGTAACCCCTATATCAATTGATGCTGCTGGAAACTATTCTGATTGGCCAAAGGGGTTTATGGATCAAACTCAAATAAATTATATGGAAAGATTGAAAATTAAAAGTAATGATTAACTATTTCTTTTATCCTCAAACATTTGCTTCAGAGGCCATTGATGCAATGATAAAATGTTTGAATGACATGAATGAGGCTGTACTCTGTTGTAATCAAGATGTAGAAAAATTCCGTCATGATGAAAGCTTTTATTCTTTGCATGATAAGGATGGAAATATGACTTATCAAATGATTTGTGATGCTAATCCTTTATTGGGTTATCGTGTTTTACCAGCCATGTTTAGGCACTTTCAAACAGTACCTTCTGGTGTCATTTGTGAAGACTTAGAGGGGTTGAGGAAAAATTATCCAATAGAATGCTGTTTGTTTGGTATTTTTTATGATCCAAAAGATTATAATCATATAGGTTGTTTGGCCGATTTCAAGAAAAATCGTATCACAATAGCTCGTTCTTTAGTCGCACCACATACGTTCCAGAAATTGTCCTCATTGTTGTTTGAAAAACTGAAATTTTCGGATGATGCATTACGGCAATATATCGCTATGGGGCAAGAAGTAATGAGTGGTCTTATGGCTGTGTTTATTCGCATGAACAATTATTGTATGAGTTGGAAAGATGGAAGTATTCAAGTCTGTAAAATGCAAACTGATTTTGGAATACTCATATCTGATGAATCTGATACAGTAAAAAATGATAGTCATCTATGTGCGCAACGAAATTTCTTCGTTTCGGAAAAAATTGGATACCAAAAATGCTTCCTTCATGTAAAGGTTGGAAATTTACGTATTCATATATTTCCTAATAATGAGGATAACACAATATTTATAACTTATATAGGAAAGCATTTAAGCACAAAAAAATATAAGTGCTAAGTCTTCTTTCATGGTGATAAATATATGTATGGATTTTTGTTATATTGGGAAGTAAATATGTTGTGAGCAGGTTTTATAAAGGCTGCAGAATTTTATGTCATTTTCAGTTGCCAATCATGTATTTGTATGATTGACAACTGAATCTTACACCAAACCATGCTATCTAGCATAAAATAAGGGATAGCCTTTTTGCTATCCTCTGCAAAATAGAAAAACAGATGTTTGATGCCTGGGGCATCAGCATATTCGTAGGCTTCGATTTTCACAATGTTGATGCCTTGCGACTGAAGAGCCGCAAGGAGTTGCTGACGTTGCTTTTTCGTAAGCTGCTTATACTTCGTATATATAGTATTAATATCGTATGTCATAATCATTGTTTCTTGTTCATGAAATGATGGGATTCTGATGGACCCCGCTGTTTATGGCTGCGAAGATAACAAAATAAATTCAAATACAGTTATGTTTCGATTAAAAACATTAACGATTTTGGGTAGTAAGGCGGAACTAGCCTCATTACCAGAGGGCAAATTGCTCATAAACACAGTAAATGCTCATTCTTTTAACACGGCAAAGAAGGATCAGCTCTTTGCTGATGCCCTGACAAATGGCGATGTGTTGATTCCGGATGGTGTGAGCATCGTAAAGGCGTGCAAGTGGATTAAGGCGAAGAGCCAGCCGAAGGAAAGAATAGCTGGCTGGGACTTGTTTTTCTTCGAGATGAACAAGCTGGAGAAGAAGGGTGGTACGGTGATGTTTATGGGTAGTTCGCAGAAGGTGCTCGACCTGATAGTGAAGCGTGCTGCCGTGGAGTATCCTCACCTGAAGGTGGTGACTTATTCGCCTCCGTATAAGCCTGAGTTCTCGGATGAGGACAACAAGGCTATCATTGATGCCATCAATGCTGCCAACCCTGATCTGCTCTGGATTGGCATGACGGCGCCTAAGCAGGAGAAGTGGACGTACTCTCATTGGAATGAGTTGAACATCCATTGTCACGTAGGTACCATCGGTGCTGTCTTCGACTTCTTCGCTGGTACCGTAGAGCGTGCCCCTATCTGGTGGCAGGAGCATGGCCTGGAATGGCTCTATAGATTGATGAAGGAACCGAAGCGTATGTGGAGGAGATATATCATCGGTAATAGCCTGTTCCTCTGGAACATGGTGAAAGAGTAGGGTAGGGGTTCTAAAATCATCCTTCAATAGTCTTTGCGACCCCTTCGGTTCCCCTTACAGGGGACAGAAACCTTCTTTACCATTAAAGAAGGAGTTTTTTCTACCTCTCCGTCTCTCCTGCAAGGAGAGCTCCACCTTTCTCACCAAGCCTCTCTTCAATAGTCTTTGCGACCCCTTCGGTTCCCCTTCTAGGGGACAGAAACCTCAGGGACGAGAGGATGTAGCCGTCCTCCGGTGCTCAGAACCGCTACGCTCTAAGGTTGGCGGACCATCAAAGGTCTGCGCCATGTTTATGCGGGCTGGGACCGCCTGGAGTAGGGATTCTCAATTGCTTACTGATGTAAGAATGGTGGTAGTTTAAGGCTTGGTGGGCTATATCGTAGCCGAGAAGAATGGACAACTGCTTGTCTGTTCCTTGAAAGGGGTGCAGAAGATTAAGGAATTTGGAAAATAACTAATTTTATTAGTTGAAAGAATTCTGTTTTTTTTTAACACTCATAACTTAAAATCATGAACCAATGGGACAAATTGATGAAAATGTAATAAAAAAGTTGGATAGGGTTTTGTTGAAAGGATCTCCTATCTTATTCACTGGTGCGGGTTTCTCTAAATTTGCTATTAATGGTGATGGTGAGACCGTACCTGATGGTTATCAATTGAAGAAAGCTTTGATAGAAAAACTTTTGTTAATAGATGAGTCTGAACCTGATTTTTCTGAGTTAATGGATTCTTCTTTATCTGATTTATGTTCATATTGTGAATCAGAGAAAGGAGTTGATACACTCAGAGATTATTTAAATTCCGTTCTATCTGGATGCAAACCTCAACCATTTCATAAAATTATTGCTAATTTTGATTGGAAAAAAGTATACACAACAAATATTGATGATTTGTTTGAGAATACAAGAACTGTCGATTCTTTAGCTGTTCAAAATAGAGAGCGTTTGGTTTCATATACAAGAGCAAAGTCTATAGAATATATAAAATTGCATGGATGTGTGCGTAACCCTTCTGGCTCAATAGTGTTTTCTAGGCAAGATTATATTGATTCTTTGTTGAATTCTAGAGATTATAGATTCAGTTCTTTTGCTACAGATATGCAACGAGAGAACTTTGTTTTTTTAGGATTCGAAATGGATGAAATAAATCTTGACTATTACTTAAGTTTGTATGAAGCTGTTCAGGGGCATTCTTCTAATGGTCAATTATTTTTTGTAAAACCGAAACCTAGTCTTATATTTAAAAACAAGATAAAGCGAATAAACGGCTATGTTATAGATTGGACAGCTGAAGAATTTGCGGATCATTTGTCGTCTCTTGTTGAGAATAAACAAGATGCTGTTACTCAAAATTACCAGATAGATGGCTTCCGATTCTTAGATGGTATATATCACAATGAAATTTCTTTTAAGGGGTATAATTCTGATTTATATATTGGAAAAAATCCTTTATGGAAAGATATTTTCTTTGATTGGGATTTTATTAATCCTCAAATTGATAGCTTAATTAGTTCTATTTTGAGTACTACTTCAAAGTCGGCTAGAAATCTTATTGCAGCAATTATAGGAAAGGCTATCTCTGGTAAATCGGTATATTTGAAGAGAATAGGGTTGACTTTATATAAAGAAGGATTCGTTGTGTATGATTTTGTTGGTAGACGATTTGATTATTGGGCATTTTTGCAGCATTGCAAGAAAATTGAAGAAAATAAGATAGTATTATTAATGGATAATGCAAGTTTTTTTTATAATGCGATTAAAAACTTGTTGAATAAATTCCCTGCTAATAAGCAAATTGTTATAATCTCAACATCACGTCCATACTTCCATAATAGAAAAAGGTATAATTTAATCTCAGAATATAATTTTATAGAATTGTATCTTGGAGAGAATTTGCGAATGAAAGATAAAGAACTTTTTTCTAAGAATATTGCTAAAAAACTTGATGAAAAAGGTTTTCTAGGAAATCTTAAAGCAGATTCTATTGATGAAAGAGTTAAAAAATCATAAAAAAGAATGATGTAGCATCCTTATTGTATTCTATAACTTATGGACATGGTTTCGTTAAACGTGAGATTGATATTTATAAGAAAATGATTTCTTCGTATGAAGAGGATTCTATAGATGTTTTAAGGGCTTTAGCTTTGTTTCAGAAGATGGATTTGCCTTATTTTCCATTAGAATTGTTGGCACTTTGGTATACATCGAGTTATAGTACTATATTGGATAAGATATCAGACTTAGTAAATATATCAGTTGAGAATAATGGAGTTTATTTGAGAAATAATATTCTTACTAGCCATATAATTCGTTCTATTTCTTCAGCAAAAAAATCTTTTTTGTTAAAAGATATTCTCGCTTTAGTTTCTCCTCAGATATCCAACACGGTTCATTCGTACTGGAATGAGATTCAGTCTACGTTGATGAAAGTTAAGCTTCTTAAAATCAAATTGAAAATGACTAATGCAGAGATTAAGAATCTTCTTTTTGATATAAAAAACTATTATAACGATGACTTTAATTATTGGCTCCAAGTAGGCTTAGTAGAACAAAGTGAAAATAATTTTGAAAAAGCGCTCAATCGCTTTAATCAAGCTGATGCTTTATCAAATGATTCCTATGTAGTTCAAAATGCAATTGCTAGAAATTATCTACGTTTTGCAAACTATACAACAGAACAGACTGAGGCAAAAGCATTGTTTGAGGAAGGTGAGAAAAGAATGTTGAAATTGATTAATAATAGAGATGAGTATCAAGTTAAGGCTTTTTCTACCCATTGTTATATATTTGAACAAATTAGATATTGGAAAAGATATGATATATGTCCGTCTAAGGCTGAAGTGGAAAAACTATTTGGTATGCTGAAGTCTTTGTTAAATGTTGATCAAAATGATCCCATGGCTAAACATATTAGCAATTTGCTATTTAGGTTTATCCGTGAATCTAAAATAAATGGTAATATATCTTTGGGATCCAATTATGACTTAGGTTATCTTAAAGAAATGTTTTCTGATTATTCTTCGATAAATATTGAACAAATGTTAGAAGACTATGAAATTGATTAATTTCTCAGTCTAATTTAAATAATTGTATGGAAACTGTAAAAGTATTAAATATAGATATTCAGAACATAACTCGTCTGTAGCTCTTGGAGAATCTGAAGGAGGGTGTTCTTGTGACTCTCCTAATCTTGATCATCTGATTAAGCTTCAGAAGGACAAGGAGTTTTATGATGTGTATCAGAAGTCGGAATGGGTGGTGTGTGACAGTAAAATCCTCTACCTATTCGGCAAGTTGTTGAAGACTCCAATCAAGGAAGCGATTCCGGGTTCCAGCTTCTTCACCTCTTATTATATGTATCATAAGGATGATGCTGACTGCAAGATCTTCTTGCTTGGTGCCAAGGAGGGTATTGCTGCCAAGGCGATGGAAGGTGTTCATGGCTCTGGGTGCTACCATCGACTTCGAAGCTGGAACATTGAAACGTGCGCCTAAGATTTGGCAGGAAATCGGTATGGAGTGGCTGTATCGTTGCATGAAGGAGCCAAAGCGCCTCTTCAAGCGTTACTTCGTGGATGACATGCAGTTCTTCTATTACTTCGGTAAGCAGCTCTTGGGAATATACAAGGATCCTTTCCAAAAAAGTAGGATTACTTTCTTCGGAAGAACTTACATAGCAAGGCTATCGATTGCAAAGCTACGTGTAGTACCGATACACCGCTATCGTCATTATCCTAACGCCCAAGTATATAACCTTGACATCGTTAAGGCTGGTACTCCTAATCCGGTAGTAAAGGATTACAAGCCAGCTTTGCGTGATGGTCAGAAGTTGCAGTCTTCTTTCATCGAGTATGATATCCGCAAGTCTATCGAGAACTTGCCGTTTACTCCTACAGAGGATGATGTCATCTTCAACTTTGCTGCCGAGGAGTTGAAGAAGGTTACAGGCTTGACTCAGTTTGTTCCTGATATTCCTAACTGGGTTATCATGCCTATGGCTAGAGCTGCCATGCTTCTTGGCTCGCCAATGGGTATCTGTCCTGCAAGAGTGAAGAAGCTCCAGATTTCTACTAATATCTGTGGTGAGAAGTTGAAGAACTGCGGTTATCAGTTTAAGTGGAGCTTTGAGGAAGCGCTGGCTGACTGGTTCGAGGATAATGACAGACAGGGGCTGAAGTAAAGATGAAATGTGGTCTCTATGATGAGAGCTACAAGATTGCTGCTGATACCAATCTCCTGGTGAACTATCTGTATAACTGCCATCTGAAGGTGGCGTATCTCCCTGAGTTCGTAACGAGAATGAGAATGGGTGGCATGAGTACTGATTCTGCCAAGCGCAAGAAAGTGTGGAATGAGGATATCAGGGTATATTCCGGATATGGTTTCAAGCCCGTGACATTGACGAAGCTGATGAAAATGGCATGGAAAGTGCCGCAGTTCATTCAAGCGAAGTTCATAAAGTAGATTCGAAAACCTACCCGTCCTTCCTTACCGTTAAGGAAGGCTCCACCTTTCTCACCAAGCCTCTCTTCAATAGTCTTTACGACCCCTTCGGTTCCCCTTCTAGGGGACAGAAACCTCAGGGACGAGAGGGTGTAGCTGGCTCTGCTATAGCGCCGCCAGGGTTTTGGTCAGCCAGCGGAGCCTGTGCCCTAAAGGGCTGGCTGGGAGGGCTTACGCAATAAAATTGCGATTGTTTGACGCAACAGAGTTGCGAGTGTTTGTCGGCTAGCACTTTGAGTAATTTGCTGATAGCTTGCAGTTTTTCGGCATTTTTCTTGGTGGTTTCAATAAAAAAGCTTATTTTTGCGGAAAAGTTTAACGTTTAAAATTATAGGTTATGGCAACATTAACTATACAGGTGGAAGATAATAGTGTTATGGCTGGAATAGAAGAAGCAATGGATGATATTCGTCATGGTAGAGTGACGGAGTATGAAAGTGCTGATGATATGTTTGAAAAGTTGGGAATGTAGTATTATGCCAGATTGGCTGTTGATATGGAAACAATATAATGATGAGCTGGTTTTAGTGATGACTAATACTGGTTCTCATAGTGATGTTTTCTAGAAACAAATGAAAATGGCATGGAAAGTGCCGCAATTCATTCAAGCGGAGTTTTCGAAAACCTACCTTCAATAGTCTTTACGACCCCTTCGGTTCCCCTTCTAGGGGACAGAAACCTTCCTTACCCTTAAGGAAGGCTCCACCTTTCTCACCAAGCCTCTCTTTCCTCAAAGACGAGAGGATGTAACCGCCCTCCGGTGCTCAGAACCGCTACGCTCTAAGGTTGGCGGACCATCAAAGGTCTGCGCCAAATTATGCGGGCTGGGACCGCCTTGCTAAAGGTGGAGACCGCTTGTGTTGGTCTTACTACGGCTTGTTATAATGGAATTATGTAATACTGATTTTTTTCATCTGTTATTAAGGACGAGGCGTTTGGATTGGTCATGACTGAAGCTATTGTGGTACTCCTGCTGTCACCTTTACTGTTCCTGGGTGTCGCTGAATGGCGAGACTGGCAGAAAGAGTGTGAAAGAACTCTTCATCGTGCCAAAAATGCTAGAGAAAATGGAGGAGTGCTATGTCGAGATAAAAGAAAACAAATGAGGTCGTTCAAATCGAACGACCTCAGAATGCTGTATGTGTTCTTTTGTATGACAGAACACAAATTCGCTAGCGAAAAACGTGGGATGCCGAAGCTGCGATGAATTAAAGGGATTCTAAGCAAGCCGTTGAAGTTCTTCTTCCCCGTCTATTAGAGGTTCCTCCTCTACGCTTAGACTCCATTCAAGATATTAATCAGATTGACCTCCCGCAGGAGTGCACTCTGAACATCACTTATTTTAAGTCGCTACCCCCATAGTCCGACTATGGGTGCAAAGATACATAAATATTATGGAATATCCAATAAAAATTAAAGGAAAAACGATAAAGCAAGTTACAAAACTTAATTTATCCCATAAAAATCTAAAGACAATACCTGATAATGTATATCAGTATGCAAATCTAGAAAAGCTCGATTTGAGTTACAATAGGATAGAGGTGATTCCTCAAGAAATATTGAAACTCAAAAAACTTCGAACCTTAGATTTGGCTTTTAATAATTTAAAGGTATTACAAGGCGCCTTATTTAAACTGCCAAAGTTGAAGATTTTGAATCTGCATGGTAACCAAATCAAGCATTTACCCAAGCAAATACTTGACTCGAAGATTACTACACTCATTCTTAGTAAGAATAAAATAGAACATCTTGATGAAAGTTTGATAAGCGGTATCACAAAATTGGATGTTGTAGATAATCCTGTGTCGTATGTTGATGAACTTGTAATTGAGGATGATAAGAAGGTTGTAATACCCTCTATGCAACTTCCGAAGAATGGAACTGAAAATAAAAAGATTATTATGCATAAAGACAAGAAGAAAATATTTATCAGCTATGCTCATGCTGATGAAAATTTCCACAATAGATTGATGACCCATTTGAGTGTGCTGAAAAAGTATATAGGAGGTTTTGAAGAATGGTCTGACAAGAAAATTCATGCTGGACAACACTGGAAAGAAGAGATAAAAAAGGCATTGGATGATGCTAACATTGCAATACTTTTGGTCTCTACAGACTTTCTTGCTTCTGATTTTATTGAAAACAATGAACTTCCACCGATTTTAAGGAAGGCTGAAGCTGAGAATACTAATGTGTTGTGTTTATTGGTAGAACCGAGTTTCTTTTTAAAATCAGAATTGTCAGAATTCCAAGCAGTAAATAAGCCTGAGGAAACTTTGGCGGAAATGGAAAAACCTGCACAAGAAAGAGTATTTCTTAAATTGATGGATGAAATTCAGAGAATAATAGAGGTCGAATAGTTAGGTCTTGACATTAAAACTATATGATAATGGGAGCGCATAAAAAATATGATTTAGAAAGCATTAAGCAAGAAAGATGGTTCTATATTATCCATAGGAATCAATGCACTTTATGTGGAAAAGAATTTAGCAATGGGGAGGAAACTTTTATTGGGCATTTAGATGATGGTGCATTAGCTTATACTTGTAAAGGCTGTAGTTCGAAAATGAAGGATGCAAGATTTTATTCTAACAGAAGATTTTGCTGCAAAATTCCAGAACCATCAGCAAAGTTATGGCGATATATGGATTTAGCTAAGTTCCTGTCTTTATTGGATGAAAGTTCTTTGTATTTTACCCGTATAGATCATTTTAATGACTCTTATGAAGGTGCCTTGGGAGTTGCTACCAATGAAGATGCTTGGATTAAAATGGAAATGCAGCGAAGAGCACCATTCGTTAATTTGAAAGAATTTGACGATGGGAGCAATGACGAAGAAAAAGCCAAATATGAATTTGATAGATATAGAAGAACAATTAGAAAGTGGCGCTTAAATAACTACATAAGTTGTTGGCATCAGTCAGATGTCGAGTCTGAAGCTATGTGGCAATTGTATTCTAGGGATACTAAACAAGGAATTGCTATTCAGACTACGTTTGAGCGTCTTTATCAGGCACTACCGGTTACAGCAAATTGCGAATTCGGTATGGTAAATTATATTGATTATAGCGAATATCATAATGGAACATCAGGGAAAGACTTTCATATGTTTGATGCTCCTTGGTATAAAAGATTATCTTTTGCTCACGAGAAAGAATTTAGAGTGATTTCGGAATCTCCCGATTTCAATATGTTGACGGATGCACATGACTTGCTTATACCTGTGGATTTGAATCTGCTAATTGATAATATTTACTTTTCACCAAAGGCAGACAAATGGTTTGTAAAATTAGTCTCGAATATCATTAAGAAAAAATATGGCCTATATTGTTCAATGCTTCAGTCTAATTTAAACAGAGCATCCTTTTATTAGCAGTAAGTAAAAACAGGCTTGAGCATGCTAAGGTTCTGAATTTGGAGGATACCGATGAAAGGTTATTGCAGATTCTATAAATAAAGCATAGCTCAATCAATGAGCTATGCTGATGAGTTTACTTCCCAAAGCTGTTTCTATACGAGCAATAGTTTGAGTAGTGAAGTTATGTCTGCCTGTTAGCCATTTGGAGATTTCTGAGTCTCGCTTGTTGAGCAAGCGGGCGAAATCCTTTTGGGTGAGACCCTTGGCTTTCAGAATCTCACTAATGCGCTCGGCAATACCGAAAGACAAATCGAACTCTGCCTTTTGCTCGGCAGGTATTGCAGCGAGGCAATCACGGAATAATTTGTTCTGTATCATAACGCTTAAATTTCAAAGGTTGCACTTTCTATGTCTGTTATCATATTATCGACAGCGAGAGAAGACGGCAAGGCTTCGGGAGTGGAGTTGCCTCAAGTAATAGGTAACCTCCACTGGCATTAGCTGGTGGAGGGCTAAACTTCGTATTCTTGTCTCAAAATTAGAAAAATGATGCCGCCGTGCAAAGGTACAACATTTTTTTGAGATATGCAATACGGCGTTGAGCGGATACTTACAAAGGTCTCGCCAGATTGTGCGGGATGGGACCGTCGGGGAATAGCAGGCTATAGTTTACAGTTAATAGTTTATTGTTTACAGATTTTTGTGGTAATTTGTTGATGAGTTGCAGATTTCTTTCGATTTTCTTGGTGGTTTCGAAGAAAAAGCGTAACTTTGCGGTTATAAATTAATAAAATGAATTATTATGGCACAGGTAGCAACAATGAATCAAGCTCAATTGCAAATCCTCGATATGCTGTCATTTATCAAGACTCCTGAGGCTTTGCGAGATTTGAATAAGGTAATCTCCGATTATTTTGTTCAGATGGCTGATGCTGAATTAGATAGGATGTGGAATGAAGGAACCCTGAATGAAGAACGTATCGAGAGTTTCCGGCATCTCCATGAACGTACTCCATACAATAAACCAAAATTATAATCTTTAGGTGATGAATATTGTATTGGATACAAATAGTTTGATTATGTCAATCGCCCCAAGAAGTCCGTATCGTAAGGTGTGGAATGCTTTTCTTAGGGGCGATTATAACCTTTGTGTGTCCAATGAAATAATAGAGGAGTAATCAGAGGTTTTATCTCGTAATATATCCCCTCAAGTTTCTGAGGCCATAGTTTATGCTATATTGACTAGACCCAATGTAATTCGCAAAGATCCTCATTATACTTTTGCTTTAATTGAGGCAGATAAAGATGACAATAAGTTTGTAGATTGTGCCATTGCTGCAAATGCAAAGTGTATTGTTACAGAAGACAAGCACTTTAAGGTCCTGGAAAATATTCCTTTTCCTAAAGTGGAAGTTATAGGTATAGAGGATTTTAAATGTTATTTGGATAAGTGGATATAGGTTTATGTACTGGTTTTGGTATATCACCATTACAGCGTAAGGTTTAAACATATTAAGTAGTTACCTTTGCATCCGAATTCTTAAAAAGGTTATCTGGCACTGGTAGTAAAGGACAGTCTTAAATTTGCAGAGAATCATGACGAAGCCATCTATCTTCAGATACGAAGGGCATAACTATCTGGTGCCCTTCCTCATCATCAGTAGCCTCTTCTTCATGTGGGGCTTTGCCCATGGCATCCTGGAGGTGCTGAATCCGCATTTCCAGGAGTCGTTCCATATCAGCAAGACGATGTCGGCCTTGACGCAGGCTGCTGTCTATGGTGCCTACTTTCTGATGGCGCTGCCTGCCGGATGGATTATCCGGAAGTGGGGCTACAGGAGGGGAGTGATAACAGGACTGGTTCTCTTCGGTATCGGTGCTCTGATGTTCATACCGGGAAGCATGATCAACAGTTTCTACTTCTTCGTTCTGTCGCTGTTTGTGATAGGATGCGGACTGACCTGTCTGGAAATTTGCTGATAACATATTAAAAAAGAAATGATTATGGAAGGAATGTACATTGTTTTAGGTGGGGTAGGTATCATTGCATGTTGCCTATACCTGTGGTCTGCTTTTACGAAAAGTGGGAGAAAATGGGTTGAAAATCTATAGGTAAATTTTAGGCAGTAACGGAATCCGAAAGGATGCGTTACTGCCTAATTTGTTTTTATCAAGTTGTGCGTGTTTACCCGATGCTTTATTCTATCTCAAATCACACGCAGCCTACTCATAGTCGATGAGATGATCGATGGTAGGGTGGTCGCCGCAGATTTCGCAGGATGCACGCTTCTTTACCTTGATGGTGCGGAAGTTCATCGTCTTGGCATCGAAGGTGAGCAATCGGTCGGTGAGCAGTTCGCCCACACCGAGGAAGTACTTCAAAGCCTCGGCAGCCTGGATGGTTCCGAGCATACCAGCGATGGCACCCAGGACTCCTGCCTGGCTACTGGTAGGAACAGCGCCTGCTGGAGGTGGCTCCTTGAAGAAGCAACGGTAACAAGCCGTGCCTGGAAGATGGGTGAAGGTCTGCCCCTGGAATCTCAGGATGCCGCCATGCGAGAATGCCTTGCCCAGTCGCACACAGGCATCATTGATGAGGAACTTCGCCGGGAAGTTATCGGTGCAATCGATGATGAAATCCCATGGCTTGATGATTTCCTCGGCATTGTCTGAGGCGAGGAAAGTATGATATGTTGTCACCTCTACATCAGGATTGATGGCAATCATCTTCTCCTTGGCGCTTTCCACCTTAGGGGTATTCAAGTCTTTGGTCTGGTGGATGACCTGGCGTTGCAGGTTGCTGAGGTCAACCACATCGGCATCCACGATACCGATATGTCCTACGCCAGCCGCAGCGAGGTAGAGGGCAACTGGGGAGCCTAAGCCTCCGGCACCAATGATGAGCACCTTGGCATTGAGGAGCTTTTCCTGCCCCTCGAGACCTACATCCTGAAGGAGGATGTGGCGACTGTATCTTTCTATCTGTTCTTCTGTTAAATCTATCATTTTATTGTACTTTATGTCTTTTTTCTTTAGTAAAAAATTACTTTGTATAGCAGTTTATGCTCATACAGCAGTATAGAAAAAGGTCGCAAACAATTAACAGCTTGCGACCTTTGATATTCTTTATAAATTCCCGAATCGTAAATTCCCGAATCAGAAAGTATAATTCTCGAATTCTTGATTTACTCGATAACCACGAGTGCATCCTCTTCGAGAACAGCCTGACCAGGCTTTACGCAGATAGCAGTAACCTTGCCATCCTTCTCAGCCTCGATGTTGTTCTGCATCTTCATAGCCTCGAGAACGACAACAGTATCGCCAGCCTTCACCTCCTGACCTACTGCTACCTCGATGCTGGTGATAGTACCAGGGAGAGGAGCCTTTACAGCGTTGGCTGTATTTACGTTGGCAGCTGGAGTAGCTTCAGCATCATCAGATGCAGCAGCTGGCTGACCGAGCACTACCTTCTTCTTTTCTGGTTCAGCTTCCTGTTCCATCTCAACCTTGTAAGCTTCGCCATTTACGTTCACGCTTGCGATGTTACCCTCAACAGCGTCAATCTGAACCTTGTATTCTTTTCCGTCAATTGTATATTTAAACTCTTTCATTTCTTTATCTTTATGGTTTGGCTGTTAAACTCAAGAACTTGGCGTTCCACATCGTCTGACGTGGCTTGATCGTAATGATGCCAGGCTCCTTGTCGTGTACGTTATTGCCCTGGTACTCATAGAGTGCCATGGCAATCGCAGCATAAATATTCTTATCCATTTATTCTAATGTTTAATTATATCATTACATTGGCATACAGCCATGCTTCTTAGCTGGCAAGCTCTGACGCTTGGTTGCGAGCTGAGCCAAACCACGGCAGATGCGGAAACGGGTGTTGCGTGGCTCGATGACATCATCGATGTAGCCATACTGAGCAGCCTGATATGGATTAGCGAACTTGTCTGTGTATTCCTGCTCCTTCTCTGCCAGGAATGCCTTTACATCCTCACCAGCTTCCTTCTTAGCCTTAGCTTCCTTACCACAGAGAACGGCAACGGCACCGCTGGCACCCATTACGGCAATCTCTGAAGATGGCCAAGCGAAGTTCAAGTCGGCACGCAACTGCTTGCAACCCATCACGATGTGGCTACCACCATAGCTCTTACGCAATGTGATGGTAATCTTTGGCACGGTAGCCTCTCCGTAAGCGTAGAGCAACTGTGCACCGTGGAGGATGACAGCATTGTACTCCTGACCTGTACCTGGCAAGAATCCTGGTACGTCAACGAGAGATACGATAGGAATATTGAATGCATCGCAGAAACGAACGAAGCGGGCTGCCTTGCGGCTAGCGTTTACATCGAGTACACCAGCATAAGCTGATGGCTGGTTAGCTACGATACCCACACTCTGACCATTGAAGCGGGCGAAACCTGTGATGATGTTCTTAGCGAACTTAGGCTGAACCTCGAAGAACTCTCCGTTATCAGTTACAGCGCCAATCACCTTGTACATATCGTATGCCTGGTTAGGATCCTCAGGGATAATCTCGTTCAAGGTATCATCCATGCGGTCGATAGGGTCTGTGCACTCTACGCGTGGAGCCTCTTCTGTATTGTTGCTAGGGATGAAAGAGAGCAAGCTCTTGATCATCTCGATAGCCTCTTCCTCAGTCTTGGCAGCGAAGTGGGTAACACCACTCTTGGTTGCGTGGACAGATGCACCACCGAGGTGCTCTGCATCGATATCCTCACCGGTTACGGTCTTTACAACCTTAGGACCTGTCAGGAACATATAAGAAGTCTGCTCCTTCATAATGATGAAGTCGGTCAAGGCTGGAGAGTAAACGGCACCACCAGCGCAAGGACCCATGATAGCAGAAATCTGTGGAATGACACCAGAAGCGAGGATATTGCGCTCGAAGATTTCTCCATAACCAGCGAGGGCGCAGATACCTTCCTGGATGCGGGCACCACCAGAGTCGTTCATACAGATAACAGGTGCACCCATAGTCATAGCCATATCCATCACCTTGCAGATCTTCTGTGCCATAGTCTCAGAGAGTGAACCACCGTTAACGGTGAAGTCCTGAGCATATACGTAAACCAGGCGGCCTGCGACAGTAGCGCTACCAGCTACCACACCATCACCGAGGTACTGCTTCTTCTCCATACCGAAGTTAGTGCAACGGTGCAACTTGAACATGTCGTACTCCTCGAAACTGCCAGCATCTACCAACATTTCGATACGCTCACGAGCTGTATATTTGCCACGTGCATGCTGCTTCTCGATGGCCTTCTCACCACCGCCAAGACGAGCCTGTTCGCGCTTAGCGATCAGCTCTTTAATCTTTTCTACTTGTTTGCTCATAATTAATTATTATGTATAATTTCTTTTTTCGTTTATAGTGATTTGAGATGATGGATATGAACCGTCATCGCATAAATCGGGCACAAAGATACGAAAAAAACCGCAGATAGCGAACTATCTACGGTTAAATATTTAGAATAATGTGAAAAATCACCATTTTTGAGTGCTAAAACTCCTCGCTTTTCCTTATCCCTGCTTTTAATTCCTTACTCTCTGCTTTTACTTCTGGCTTATCAGAATTCCAATAACACTCTTGCATTGAGCTGTCTGCCGGTGAGATAATTAGGCACGGCATACTGCTGATTCGTGACATCCGTTACCCAATAGTAGCTGTTTACGTTGTCGATGCCGAAGAGATTGAGGCAATCTATACCCACTGTTACATTCTTGAGGAATGTTCTGTGCTCATGATGGTGGTTGTCCAGCAACTGGTAGCTCATTCCGATATCTGCACGGCGATAGGCGGTAGCTCGGAAACTGTTGGTTTCCAGTTCTCTATGAGGCGCAGCGAATGGAAGACCATCGGCAAAGGCGAGCTTGAGAGACAGAAGCCACTTCCTGCTGCCTGGGAAGTAATCGGTGAAGAAGAGATTCACCGCATACCGCTGGTCGGTAGGAAGCGGGATGCTCTTGCCCTTGAGTTTCATCCTGGTATCCATCAGCGACAGACTGAGCCAGGAGTCCGTGCCGGGTACAAACTCGCCATAGAGCTTGAAGTCGAGACCTGCTGCATGACCGCTGCATTCGTTCTGTCCGTAATAAACTACCTTTACATTACTGACAGAGTAGGGCACCAGATTACTCAAAGCCTTGTAGTAGGCTTCGGCTGAGAACTTGTATCTCTGTTCATTCACCTTGAAACGGTAGTCGTAACCGGCTATGAAGTGGATGCTTCGCTGACTCTTGATCTTCCGGTTGAGCGATGCGATGGTTGCTCCATTGATGGTGGATGTATCTCTCAGCTCCTTGAAGAAAGGTGCCTGATAATAAAGACCTGCTGCGAAACGGAGCGTCGTATTCTCATGGCTTGCCGGGATGATGGCGAGGGAGACGCGCGGGCTCAGGATGGTTTCCCGGTTGAAATTCCAATGGCTCAGACGAAGACCATAGTTTAGCGTATAGAGTGTTTGCCTGATATCGCCAGACTGGATGGAATCTCCTCCGCTAGTGAAGCGGTAAGTATCTTGAAGATAGGCTTCTATGCGGTTGGCATTCAACTCGTTTCTAGCCTTCATGGAATAGTACATATAGAGGTCTTTTCCGGTGTGCGGAATGCTGTATCCGGCAGAATCTCTCATCTCGTATTCTACGGAATTTTCTTCGATATGCTCCCGTTTCATTGTGACAGCAGCCTCCATATCATGCTTCTGTATCTTGTGCTTCAGCATCAGCTTGGCACTCATCACACGAGCCGTGAGATAATTGCGGGCATGCTCGAAGTAGGTTCCTACACCCAGGTTTTCGGAGGTTTCGCTCTGGTCTAGCCAATACTGTCCCTGAATATCGTATTTTTCCTGTTCTCTGGTGTAGAAGGCACTGCCCAGGAGCGAGATGCTGGTGTTGGAGGTGATGTTGCGGGTGATGCCCAGCGTTCCGAAATAGGTGAGGAAGCGATCCTTCTCCTGACCGTCGAAATATACTCTAAAGTTCTTGACGTTTTCCATTGTTCCGAAGGTGGTTTCACGGTCGGATGGCTCGAAATTGTAGTGGTTGTCAGAGATGTTTCCGATGAAATCAATCTTCCAACGCTTGTTGGGCTGATAGCTCAGATAGGTCTGATAGTCGAGATAGTTCGGCTTGTATTCTCCCTTGGTCTCCATCGAACCGAGCAGATAGGCTGTAGTCTTGTATCTCACACTGTTGAGCCAGGACAGCTTCCGGGTTCCCAATCCTATGTAGGCATCCGCTCCGAGCAGGCTGGCAGCTACGCTTCCTTCCAGGATGGTTTTCTTTCCCTTTGCCTTTAGTGTCTTGTAGGTGATGTCGAGTGCAGAACTCATCTTGTCTCCGTATTTGGCAGCATATCCACCCGTAGAGAATCCGATTTTATCTACCATATAGGGATTGATGATGGAGAGACCTTCCTGCTGACCGCTGCGGACGAGATATGGACGATAAACCTCCACATTATTTATATATACGGAGTTTTCGTCGAAAGCACCGCCACGCACATTGTATTGTGATGAGAGTTCGTTGTGGGTACTTACGCCGGCTTGCTGCTGGATGATGCCTTCTACGGCATTGCTGTTGGCAGAAGGAGCCAGTCTGGCATCCTTGAGCTTGATTTCCTGTGTCTGGTCGGTCTGTATTTTTTCTCCCGTTACATTCACTTCTCCCAGCATGGCATCATCGGTATGGAGAACTACTTGCAGGTTTTGCCTGCCCCGAGGTTTTCTCAGCACTCTAACCTTGCTCTTGTATCCTATCATGGAGAATTTGACCGTCACGCTGTCGGCAAAATGAAGGTGCATGCTGAACTCTCCCTTCAGCGAGGTAAAGGCTACTTTTCCCTGGCTTGCCACGGATACGGTGACAAGCTCTATAGGATGACTGTCTTCATCAGTCACCCTGCCGTGCAGTGTAAATTCCTGTGCCATCATCTTCAGGGTGGCAATCAGGCATATTGTGAGAATGAATAATCTTTGTTTCATACATTATCTAACGCAGAAACACCTTATTTATTATAATAAAGAAGTAGAATAATGGAATGAATGAAAATAAAAAAGGTGAGCCATTTCTTTGATGACTCACCTTATTTCATATAGGGTAGGGTGGTATTTTACTTGTTGCAAGCAAAATACAAACCGTCGTTAACAGCCATGCGGAGCTGGTAAAGACCAATCTCGTTCTGCTCTACGTTCATCTTCTGTCCGCTAGGCAGGCAAGCCTGGATGCTGCCATCCTCGTTGAAGCTGAAGAGCTCGCGGATGTCGCCATCCTTGCTGTAAGACCAGCTCTTGTTCTTCTTGTCGAACACGAAGTAAGACTTCTCACCAGCAGGGTCGGTAATCTCGTAGCCATTCTTCAGAGTCTTGATGGCATACAATCTGCCATCCTTGCCGGTAACATTCTGAGTCTTGCCAACGTTGGCAATCACTTTGTCACCTGTCCAGAACTCTATGCTGTTGAGTACAAACAAGTCAGCTACTGAGCAGACTGCATAAGCAGGGCTGATGACAATGAAAATCAACTCGTTGATGAACTTGTTGTCTGTCGCACGTTTGTTCCAGCTGAGCACACTGTTGGTCAAGCCGAAAGAGCCGATGCATGAACTTAAGCACATTGAACCCAATGCGAGCGCAATGATGGTGTTAACTGTAATTTTTTTCATGTTGATTCTTATTAATGAATTACTTTGCTGATTCGAATTCACGCAGGAAGCGGGTATCGTTCTCTGAGAAGAGACGAAGGTCGCTCACACGATACTTCAGGTTGGTGATACGCTCAACGCCCATACCGAATGCATAACCGGTATATACGTTGCTGTCGATACCACATGCCTCGAGATCGTGAGGGTCAACCATACCGCAACCCAGGATTTCAACCCATCCTGTATGCTTGCAGAAGTTACATCCCTTGCCACCGCAGATGTTGCAGGAGATATCCATCTCAGCACTAGGTTCTGTGAATGGGAAGTAGCTAGGGCGCAGGCGGATCTTGGTATCTGCACCGAACATTTCGCGAGCGAAAGTGAGGAGCACCTGCTTGAGGTCGGTGAAGCTTACGTTCTTATCTACATAGAGACCTTCTACCTGGTGGAAGAAGCAGTGGGCACGTGCGCTGATAGCCTCGTTGCGATATACTCGTCCTGGGCACAATACGCGGATAGGTGGCTCGTGGGTCTCCATATAGTGAGCCTCGTCGTTAGAGGTATGGCTACGGAGCAATACATTCTTGGTAACATCGTCGGAGTTGGTCTTCTCGATGAAGAATGTATCCTGCATGTCGCGGGCTGGATGGTCGGCAGCGAAGTTCAGCATGGTGAATACGTGCTTGTCGTCATCTACCTCCGGACCCTGATAGAGAGTGAATCCCATGCGGCCGAAGATGTCGATGATCTGGTTCTTCACCACGGTCAATGGATGGCGGGTTCCGAGCGCTACAGGATAAGCTGTACGGGTCAGGTCGATGTCATCGCTTGAAGACTCTGCTTCCTCCATCTGCTCTTTCAGACCATTGATTTTCTCAAGGGCTGCGTTCTTTAATTCGTTGATCTTGATACCAACCTCTTTTTTCTGGTCGCCTGGCACATTGCGGAAGTCGGCCATGAGGGCATTGATTTCACCCTTCTTGCTGAGATACTTGATGCGAAGCTGCTCTACCTCCTCTGCGTTCTGGGCTGTGAGAGCGTTGACTTCTTTCAAGAGTTCTTCGATTTTCTCTAATAACATATCTTATTATTTGTCTGTTTACTAAATTGAAGTTTAAGCGATTTGTTTGCCATAAATGGCTCGCAAAAGTCACTAATTCATCTATTTTGAGTGCAAAGATAACATTTTTTGCTTAAAATATGAAATATCTCAAAAGAAAGTTGTACTTTTGCATAGAAAATTTGAGAAATTTTATAAGTTTATGAAGAAACTCTCTTTGATAACAGTCATGTTGGCGGTGCTTACCATCGTTTGCTTCACCTCTGTAGGATGCACAGACAAGAAGCCGGCACCCGCCGTTGATTCGACTGCGGCTGATACTGCCGTAGCCGACACACAAGCTATGGACTCAACTGAGAAATTGATAGAGGAGACTCCGATGCCGAAGGCAGCAGACGAGTTGTTTGATGATTTCCTGTTCAATTTTGCAGCCAGTCGCAAACTTCAGATGGAACGCATCCATTTCCCTCTGGCAGTATATCGTAATGATAAATTAAAGAAGCACATCGAGAAGCGACATTGGAAGATGGAACATTTCTTCATGCGCCAGGATTACTATACGCTTATTTTCGATAACCATAAGCAGATGAACCTGGTGAAGGATACCACCATCGATCATGTGGTGGTAGAGAAGGTGTTCTATAGTAGAAAGGTGGTTCAGCAGTTCCTCTTCAACCGCATCAACGGTCAGTGGATGATGACCAGCATCAATTACAAGCCGATGTATCAGAATATGAATGCCAGCTTCCTGAAGTTCTATGGTGCCTTTGCTGCGGATACGGCTTTCCAGGCTCGCCATCTGCATAATCCGGTGAAGTTTACCGGTCCTGATCCTGATGATGATTTCAGTACGATGACGGGTGAGATTGAGCCTGAGACCTGGCCTGCTTTTGCGCCGCAGTTGCCTCATGGTATGATATATAATATCATCTATGGACAGAAATATACGGAGAGCAGCCAGAAAATCTTTGTGATTCGCGGTATTGCCAATGGGTTGGAAACCCGTCTTACCTTCAAGAGAATCGAGGGTAAGTGGCAGCTGATGAAGCTGGAGATGTAAATATAGCGATTAGTGATTACTGATTAGTGATTGTGTTTTTTTATTGATTTTTAGAAATAACCAGATATGAAGGATATCCGAGACTATAGCCTGTTGGCTCACAATACGTTTGGAATCGATGCCAAGTGCAAGCGATTCCTGGAATACTCATCGGTAGAAGAGGCGCAGCAGATTGTGGCTGGGCTTACGACTGCCGATCAGCCGCTGCTCATCCTGGGTGGAGGCAGTAATCTCCTGCTGACAGGCGATTATCAGGGCACGGTGCTCCATTCTGCCATCAAGGGCATTGAGGTGCTTGAGAATAGAGAATTGGCTGCTGCTGAGCATGATGATGACCTGCTGAATCCAGATTGGGTGTTCCTGAACTGTGGTAGCGGCGAGGTTTTTGATGATGTGGTGGCCTATGCGGTTGAGCATGACTTCTATGGTGCTGAGAATCTGAGTATTATTCCGGGCGAAGTAGGAGCAAGTGCTGTCCAGAATATCGGTGCCTACGGAGTAGAGGCAAAGGATATAATATATAAGGTGGAGGCTGTAGAGATTGCTACCGGCAAGGTGGTGGTTTTCGATAACCGGGATTGCCAGTACAGCTATCGCCAGAGCAAGTTCAAGCATGAGTGGAGAGACAAGTATCTCGTTACCCATGTCATCTATCGTCTGAAGAAGACCTATGCTCCAGACTTGGATTATGGTAACATCCGTGCATCTCTGGCGGCTAAGAACATCGAGCATCCTACAGCCCGGCAGCTTCGTGATGTCATCATCGAGATCCGTAATGCCAAGTTGCCTGATCCTAAGGTGCAGGGCAATGCGGGCAGCTTCTTCATGAATCCTATCGTAGAGAAGGCGAAGTATGATGCTTTGGCTGCCCTGTATCCGGGCATGCCTCATTATACCATCGATGAGGAGCATGAGAAGATTCCTGCAGGATGGATGATCGATCAGTGCGGATGGAAGGGCAAGAGCCTGGGCCGTGCCGGTGTGCATGACAAGCAGGCATTGGTGCTTGTGAATCGTGGCGGTGCTACGGGCGAGGAGATTGTCAATCTCTGTGAGACCATCAGAAAGGATGTGAAGCAGAAGTTTGGCATTGATATCCACCCGGAAGTGAATGTAAAGTGAAGAACTAAGAATGAAGAACGAAGAGTGAAGAACGAAAAGTGAAGAACGAAAAGTGAGGAATTCGTTTGTTTTTCAGAGAAAAAATTGAATATTAATGAAGATTACATTATTGGGAACAGGAACATCTAGCGGTGTTCCTGTTTTAGGTTGTGGTTGTGAGGTGTGCCGCAGCAAGGATCCCCGGGATAACCGTTTGCGCTGTGCGGTGATGATAGAGACTGAGCGTACCCGTATTCTGATAGATGCAGGACCGGATATCCGTCAGCAGCTCCTGCGGGTTCCTTTCCGCAAGCTGGATGGTGTGCTGATTACGCATATCCATTACGACCATGTGGGAGGTATCGATGATCTGCGTGGTTTCTGTGTTTATGGTGATATCAATATCTATGGCGATGAAATCACCACAGAGACATTGCCGCATACGATGCCTTACTGCTTCCCTAAGGACGCGGAGAAGCTCTATCCGGGTGCTCCCAAGTTGAAGCTGCATACCATCGTACCCCATCATTCCTATCAGATTGGAGATATCGGGTTTATGCCTATCCGGGTGATGCACGATAAACTGCCTATCCTGGGCTATCGTTTCGGCAAGTTTGCCTACATCACGGATATGAAGATGATGGGTGATGAAGAGTATGCTTATCTGGATGGAGTAGAGACCTTGGTGATCAATGCGCTGCGATTCGATAAACCTCATCATAGCCATCAATTGGTAGATGATGCCATCCGTGTGGCGCGCAGGATAGGAGCGAAGCAGACCTACCTTACTCACGTTACTCATCAGGTAGGATTGCATGATGCTGCCAATGCCCAGCTTCCTGCTGGTTTTTGCTTTGCCTACGATGGTTTGGAGTTGGAAATTGACGAAAAATAAGTCTTAATGAAACTGAAAGAAATAAAAAAGTGCAACATATAAGGTTAAATAGGCTTAAGAAATAGCATTTTTTTTAGAAAAAGCTTGTGGGGTTCGCATATTCTTTCTACATTTGCATGTGTGTTTTTCATAGTATTAGATTTAAGGTTAACAAGGTATTGGGTCACAGCGGTGACCCTTTTTTTGTTTTTATACCCTATTAAAACACAAAAAATGCGGTCTTTTGCAAGGCCGCATTTCTTATGATAGTTTCATTCATATCTTTCTCTTGAGATAGAAGAATTCTCTTATTTCTTTTTCTTGAATTTCCGGTAGAGCTTCCACGCCAGCAGAGCTCCATCGAAAGCTCCCATACCAATAGACATCATACTTTGCAGTCTCTTGCCTCTGCTTGCGTCTTTCTTGAAGGCGTCAGGCTTGGTGAAGAGAGAGTTCCACAGGGTCTTGATCTTCTTGTCGTCTGCCTCTATGCTTTTGCGAAGTGCTTCCTTGCGCAGTCTGATGTCGTTGAGGCTGTTGTACTGTGGGCAACTGTCGTCGTCCAGGTACATATTGTCTTTGTTTGGCTCGTTTGTCATCATCATGCTCATTTTTTATTTTTGCATAAGCAGGCTGGCTAAGAATTTCACGAGTGGTTTTTCAATCCATTGATGTCGGAAAAGGATGAAGAGAACCAGTATCAATAAGTATGCTCCCGTCACGATGCAGAATGCAGGTGCCAAGCCTACGTAATCAGCCATGGCGAATGCGGCAGCAAACGAAAGATATATCAGAGCCAAGGTGAGGAGAGTCAGCAGCAGCGATCCCATGATCAGTGCAGCGAGCAGTCTTACCACCTTGTCAGCTACATCGAGTTTCATATACTCAGATCTGAGCCCGATGTAATGCTTGAGCACCTCTACGAGTTGCCCGATGGTTTCTACATTCTTATCGCTCGAAAACATTCTTATCGCTTATTCAAGTAATAATATGTTGTACTTGTCGAAATCTCAGGGTAGTTGGGTGGGGCTTAAACCTCAGGGGCAACATCCTTGATATCGTCAACCAAGTCGTCAACGTCCTTGCGTGTCAACTTGATGTCGTGCTTCTTGCAGAAATCTTCTACAGCTCCAGCAATCTTGCTGCGAGTATCCTCACCCTTCTCAGGAGCAAAAATCATACCGAGTGCTGTACCAGCGATAGCGCCACCGAGGAATGCGCCAATGTAACCTAATGCCTTCATAATCTAAAAGTTTTAAATGTTATACAATATATTGATGTTAATTGTGTGATGGCGATGGCATTTTGGAGTTTTTGAGTCCAGATGCACTTATTTCGCTTATCAATTGCAAATATACGAATTATTCTTCAAAAAACAAGCTTTTAAGTCTTAATTTTTCGTTAAAAGTGTTGTATTACCTTGTGTTTAACAATCTTTATGCTGAAAACGTTTCTTTCTTTGGGATATATTTTGTATTTTCGCAGAATAAAAGCGTAAAGCTATTCATTGCCCCTATATATAATAAGGTATAGGCAGAATTCACATTCTGGCAGGTGCCTATATATAATAAGGTGAAGCAATATGAAATATTAAAGTAAACACAAATACAATTTTAGAAAAGATTATGAAGAAATTATCAGTTTTGAGCTTAGGATTGTGTGCTGTTCTGGCACTCGCAAGTTGTGGTACATCTAAGGAAAGTGCCTACAAGAAGGCATACGAGAAGGCACAGCAGCAGGAGGCTCAGCAGGAACCAGCTGTTCAGGAACCAGTAGTTACTCCATTGGAAACAACAACTCCTACAGAGAGCACAACTACAGAAGTTGATAATGCTACCGTTCGTCAGGAGAATGTAGATCTCGTCTCAGGTGCTGGTCTGCAGAACTTCAGCGTAGTAGTAGGTTCTTTCTCTCTGAAGGCTAATGCTGAGGGATTGGCTAGCACTCTGAAGAGCGCTGGTTATGATTCTCAGATTGTTTACAACAGTGAACGTAACATGTATCGTGTCATTGCTTCTACATTCGTAGATAAGGCGGGTGCTGTAAAGAGCCGCAACGAGCTCCGCGCTGGCAAGTATCCAGATGCTTGGTTGCTTATGAAGAAGTAATTTTCACGTTTCACATAGAAGATTAGAAATTTCGTAACTGAATGCGAATTTTATCTATAGATTACGGTAAGAAACGTACCGGACTGGCAGTTACCGACCCATTACAGATCATTGCTAATGGGTTGGCAACTGTTGCTACGCCCGAACTTTTCGAATTCTGCGAAGCCTATATCCAGAAGGAGCAGGTGGAGCGCATCGTAATCGGTAAGCCTACCCAGCCAATGGGCAGCCTAGCGAGAACCTGGCGCGTGTGGAGAATTTCTTCAACCGCTGGCGCAAGGCTCATCCAGAGGTGCCCATCGAGTACTATGATGAGCGCTTTACGTCGGTTTTGGCGCATCGTGCCATGATAGACGGCGGCGTGAAGAAGAAGGCGAGAAGAGAAAACAAGGGATTGGTAGATGAGATAAGTGCTACCATCATATTACAAGACTTTATGCAATCAAGAAGATGATTTTACCAATTTATATTTATGGTCAGCCTGTATTGAGAAAAGTGGCTGAAGATATCACCCCCGATTATCCTGAGTTGAAGGAATTAATCAATAATATGTACGAGACTCTCGATTCGAGTAATGGCATCGGTCTGGCTGCGCCTCAGATAGGCTTGGCTATCCGCCTGGTAGTCATCGATCTCGATGTGCTCAGCGATGATCTCCCTGAGTATAAGGGATTCCGTCATGCCTTCATCAATCCTCATATCCTGGAGTATGATGAGGAGGCTGAGAAGGATACTTCTGATGAGGGATGTCTCTCTATTCCTGGCATCAATGAGAAGGTGGTGCGTCCTACCCGTATCCATGTGAAGTATATGGATGAGCAGTTCCAGGAGCATGATGAGTGGGTGAGCGGCTACTTGGCTCGCGTGATGCAGCATGAGTTCGATCACCTGGAGGGCACGATGTTCGTGGATCGCGTGTCTCCTCTCCGTAAGAACATGATAGCTGGCAAGCTCAAGAACATTATCAAGGGTAAGTTCCGCTGCAGCTATCGTACCAAGATTCGTCGATGAAAAAGTTTATTTTCACTTTTGTGCTGGTGCTGGCGGCTTTGTCAGCATCAGCGCAATATAGAGTTGACCGCCTCGTTACGGCGGGCAGAAGTGCTCTCTTCTACGAGGACTTCGTTCTTTCTATCAAGTATTTTAATCTAGCCATCGGTGCCAAGCCTTATCTCTATGAGCCTTGGTATTACCGCAGTGTCGCCAAGTTTAATCTCGATGACTTTATGGGTGCCGAGAGTGATGCCTCAGAGGCGATTAATCTCAATCCCTATATCAACGATATCTACGACTTGCGTGCCATCTGCCGCATCCGTCAGCAGCGTTATGATGATGCCATTGCCGACTATAATTCTGCCATCCGACTGGAACCCCGCAACCGCAACTACTGGTTCAACCGTGCGCTCTGCCAGATGGAGGCGAAGAATTACGACAAGGCACAGCTGGAGCTTGATACGGTCATCACCAAGTGGAAGGATTATTCGAATGCCTACTCCCTGAAGGCTGAGGTGTATCTGCACCAGAAGGATACGGTGCAGGCTGAGAAGTGGCTCGACCAGAGCCTGAAGCTGAATCCATACGATGGGGATGCCTGGATTACACGTGCCTATATGGCGCTTGCACGGAAGGAATGGAAGGTGGCTGATGAGGCGCTCACCAAATCGCTTCACTTCAAGCCGAACAATGTAAACAGTTACATCAACCGAGCATTGGCTCGTATCAACATCAACAATTTGCGAGGTGCGATGAGCGACTATGATGCCGCTATCGACCTGGATCCGAACAACTTCCTCGCTCACTACAACCGTGGACTGATGCGTGTGCAGTTGGGTGATGACAACCGTGCCATCACCGATTTCGACTTCGTCATCAAGATGGAGCCGAAGAACTTCATGGCGATATTCAACCGTGCGCTGCTGCATGACAAGACGGGAAACCTGAAGGCGGCTATCCGCGATTATACTACGGTAATCGATCAGTTTCCTAACTTCTGGACTGGTCTTTCTGCCCGTGCTCATTGCTATCGCCGACTGGGTATGACGGCGAAGGCAGAGCTGGATGAGTTCCGCATTTTCAAGGCGCAGATGAACAAGCATCTCGGTATCCAGCCTCGCTGGAGTGCGAAGACCAAGAAGGAGATGCGCAAGCGTTCGGAGATAGACCCAAACAAGTTCTCCTCTATTGTGGTGGATGATGAGCCGAAGTATGAGCATAACTACAAGAGCGAGTATCGTGGAAGAATCCAGAACCGCCAGGTAGAGACTGCCTATCTGCCGATGTTCCAGCTTTCTTACTTCCCTAACACTCAGAATGTGAGTGGGGTACAGGCTTTTGACAAGGATGTGGAGGCAATGAACCAGAAGATGAAGGACAAGGTTTATATCGTATGTTCCAAGGAGCAGTTGGATGAGAACGGTTCTATGAAGATCTTCTCTCTCATCGATAAGCTTTCGGCAGAACTGAGTGTGGCGAAGGATATCGAGCAGAAGAAGGCGATATTGATGCGTCGTGCCATGCTCATAGCGTATTGCGCGATTTCGAGGCTGCCATCAGCGATTTCACCTATTATCTCTCGCTGGATGATAAGAATGCACTGGCATACTGGCAACGTGCCGTCTGCCAGGCTGAGATGGATGAGTTCAACAAGGCTCAGGGCAAGGGTGTGGTGAATATCCATTCTGCCGAGGCTGATTTCAGCGATGCCATCCGCATGAACAGCAACAATGCCTACATCTATTATAACAGGGGTAATCTGCATGCCGGAAGAAACGAGCTTTCCAAGGCGATAGATGATTATACCATTGCGCTGAAGATTGACAACCGTCTTGCAGAGGCGTATTATAATAGAGGTATCGCACGTGCCAAGAGTGGCAACAAGCAGGCTGGTATCCAGGATCTTTCCAAGGCTGGAGAGCTGGGCTTGTATGATGCCTACTCGGTAATCAAGCGATTGAATAAGGCGAAATAAGTGCTTGAACAAGATGAAATAATAATAAAAAAATCCCGCAAAGCAAAATTCTGCGGGATTTTTTTTGTAACATTGATTTTTATGCTTTCCAATACGGTTGGTTTTATATTTTCTTTAAACCAATTTATATTCTCGTAACCTGCTTTACGCCCTTTACGGCGCTCAGTTTCTTGATGAGTGCATCCGTCTTGCCGGCATCATCGATCATCACGGTTACATTTCCCGAAAACAGACCGTCCTTGGATGAGATGTTGATGCCTCTCATCACGAGCTTATCCTCTTTCGAGATGATGTTGGTGATGTTGCTTATGATGCCGATATCATCGTTTCCGATGATTCTCAGGGTGATGGCATACTTCGATGTACCCTTTCCGCTCCATTTTGCCTTCACGATGCGGTAACCGAAGCGGCGGCGCAGCTCCTTGGCGTTCGGACAGTCGATGCGGTGGATCTTGATGCCCTTACTGATGGTTACGAAACCGAAGATAGGGTCGCCGTAGATAGGGTGGCAGCAGTGGGAGAGCTCGAAGTCGATGCCCTTCAGGTGCTCATCTATTACCAGCACGTCGTCGCTCTGCTTCAGCAGTTCCTCGGTAGGATTCTCGAACTCGAAGTTCTCGGCACTTTCGGCAGGCTTGTTGGCGTTGCTCAGGTTGAGATCGTGGTCACGCTCTTCGATGTATTTCTCCACCACGGTGTTTACGTCGAGTTTCTCTTCCGCCACATCCTTGTAGAAATCAGAGGTCTCCTTGTATCCCATCTTCTTGATGATGCGCGCCATGGTGCTCTCGTCAATCTCTATCTTGCGGTTCTTGAATCGGCGTTCCAGCAGTTCCTTGGCATAGAGTCCATCTTTCTTCTGCGTTTCCTTCAGGGCTAGTCGGATCTTAGCCTTTGCCTTGGAAGTCTGCACGATGTTGAGCCATTCTCTGCGTGGTTTCTGGTTGCTCTGGGTGAGGATTTCCACCTGGTCGCCCGAGTGCAGTTCCTGTCGGAAGGTTACCGCCTTGCCGTTGATCTTTCCGCCCACGCAGGTGTTTCCGATGCGAGAGTGGATGTAGTAGGCGAAGTCGAGCACCGTGGCGCCTTTCGGGAAGTTCAGCAGGTCGCCCTTAGGGGTGAACACATATACCTCGTCTTCCTTCAAGTCGGTGGTAAACTGGTCCATCAGCTGCAGGTCGTCGTTGTTTTCCAGAGCGGCACGGATGTTGGCAAGCCATTCGTCTATGCCTCCTTCTCCCTGCTTGATGCCCTTGTAGCGCCAGTGTGCCGCCAGACCGTGTTCGGCGATATCGTCCATTCTCTCGGTTCTAATCTGGACTTCCACCCATTTGTTTTCCGGTCCCAGCACGGTGGTGTGCAGACTCTCATATCCGTTGCTCTTAGGCACGCTGAGCCAGTCGCGCATACGCTTCGGGTTCGGTTGATACATATCTGTAATCAGGGCGAAGGTCTGCCAGCACAGCATGTATTCCTTCTCTCTAGGCGCATCGATGATGATGCGGATGGCGAAGAGGTCGTACACGCCCTCGAAGGCGCACTTCTGCTTCTTCATCTTCTGCCAGATAGAGTGGATGCTCTTGGTGCGTCCTTTCATGTGATATTTCAGTCCGGCAGCATCCAGTTTCTCTTTGATAGGCTGGATGAATCGGGCGATATAGGCATCGCGCGAAGCCTTGGTGGCATTCAGCTTCTCCTTGATCATATAGTAGGCATCGTGCTCCAGATACTTCAGGCTCAGGTCTTCCAACTCGCTCTTCAGCTTGTAGAGACCCAGCTTGTGGGCGAGTGGGGCATAGAGGTAGCTGGCTTCCTCGCTTACCTCGTGCTTTGCCTCCTTCTGTTCGGTATCACGTATCTGTCGCATCACGTTCACGCGGTCGGCAATCATGATGAGGATTACGCGCATGTCTTCTGAGAAGGAGATGAGCAGGTTGCGGAAGTTCTCGCTCTCGATGATCGGGTTGCGCTTGTAGAGATCGTGAATGCGGAGCAGTCCACTGATGATGTGTGCCACGCTGTCGCCGTATTTCTGCTGGATGTCCTCGATGGTCTGATAGCCGTCGATGACGCTGGTCTGCATCAGGATGGCGATGATGCCGTCTCGTTTCAGACCGATTTCGTTCACAGCGATTTCTGCTGTCTGCAGGGCTGCGAGTATAGGGTTCATGCCGAAGACGTTGCGCTTGATCTGGTGGTTGATGAAGGCATGCTGTATGTCTTCACGCAGATGCTGCTCATCGCCTGGCTTGAATGTGTCGCCCACGGCGTTTCTCAGGCGCTCCAGGATTTGGAGTGTCTGCTCTCTTTCTTCGGTTGTGAATTTAAAAGGTGTTTCGTTCATTGTCGTTCCCTCCCGTTGATTATATGTTATTGAGTTGTTATAACTCGTCTATCCATTTCTGGCCAGACTTTGTGTTAAGCCAGATGGCGAAGCTGCTGCTGATAATTAGCCCCAGCGAAAAAATAAACATTAATCCATCCATCATTTCGATAGTTTTGGATTATAAATTGTCTATCCACTTTCTGCCAGATTTGGTGTAGCTCCAAATGGCTAAGCTCATACCAATAACAGCTCCTATACACATTACTAAAGCAAATCCTTCCATAATATAATGTTTTTAATCGTTATACTTCATTACATTGTTCGCAAATAAAGCAAAGCTTATAGCGCTCAATGAGCCTGCAATGATGCAGACGTAATTAAATACTCCCATCTCGTCTCCGGTAATCATAGGAGATAATCCGCCTATACCGGTTCCGCTGATGAACAAGTTAGATACCCCATAGAGGTAATGTGATAGCCCCGACCTTCGGTCGTGCTCCTTTGATAATTTACTAACCATGTCGCAATATTCCATTTTAAATTTGACAAACAATGGCGTTTCAGCGTTAAAAAACGCGTACTTCGTTAAATTTTCAATGCAAAGGTACAAAAAAAAGCGGAAATATTTCTGATTATCAGAAAAAACTATTATCTTTGTAGCACATATAGTGTAAATTTAACATAAATATGGTATTATGAATCAGCAAGATCTAAACCAAATCGCTGCTCGCGGCATTTCCGAGCAGCAGATTGAACACCAGTTGGAACAAATCAAGAATGGCTTCCCATTCCTCAAACTCGAGGGTGCGGCTGCCATCGGTAAGGGTATCATGGCTCCTACAGCTCAGGAAGTAGAGGACTACGAGAAAGCGTGGAACGACTACAAGGCTGAGGGTCACAAGATTGTGAAGTTCGTACCTGCTTCAGGTGCGGCTAGCCGTATGTTCAAGAACATGTTTGCGTTCCTGGATGCTCCATACGATGTTCCTACTACTGACTTCGAAAAACAATTCTTCGAGAATATCAAGAAGTTTGCTTTCCGCAAGGCGCTCTGCGATAAGTGCCACGTCAACAACGAGAAGGGCATCATGTGCCTCATCAAGAAGGGTGATTACAAGGCTGTCGTGGCTAATCTCCTCAAGCCAGAGGGATTGAACTACGGTCAGTTGCCTAAGGGATTGCTCCAGTTCCACGAGTATGAGGACGAGGTTCGCACTCCAATGGAGGAGCACCTGGTAGAGGCTGCGCTCTATGCAAGCAGCAACGGCGAGGCAAATGTTCACTTCACCGTTTCTCACGACCATCTGGAACTCTTCAAGCAGATGGTAGCAGAGAAGGCCGATAAGTATGCACAGCGCTACGGCATCAAGTACAACATCTCTTTCTCTGAGCAGAAGCCTAGCACCGATACCATCGCTGCCAATCCGGATAACACTCCATTCCGCAACGAGGATGGCTCATTGCTATTCCGTCCGGGCGGTCATGGCGCACTCATCGAGAACCTCAACGAGATTGATGCTGATGTAGTATTCATCAAGAACATCGACAACGTGGTTCCAGATCGCCTGAAGGCAGAGACTGTTACCTGGAAGCAGGTGATTGCAGGTGTATTGGTTACTCTCCAGAAGCAGGCTTTCAATTACTTGAAGGTTTTGGATTCCGGACAGTATAACCACGAGAAGCTGGAGGAGATTATCCACTTCGTTCAGCGCGACCTCTGCTGCCGCAAGGCTGATATCAAGGAGCTGGAGGATGCCGAACTGGTTATCTATCTGCGCAAGAAGTTGAACCGTCCTATGCGTGTCTGCGGTGTGGTTAAGAACGTGGGCGAGCCTGGTGGTGGTCCATTCCTTACCTATAATCAGGATGGCACTGTAAGTCTTCAGATTCTGGAGAGCTCACAGATTGATAAGAACAATGAGGAGTACATGAAGATGTTTACCGAGGGTACACACTTCAACCCAGTAGATCTCGTCTGCGCTACCAAGGATTACCAGGCAATGCCTTTGATCTTCCTAAGTTCGTAGATCCATCCACCGGTTTCATCTCCAGCAAGAGCAAGAACGGTAAGGATTTGAAGGCACTCGAATTGCCTGGTCTCTGGAATGGTGCGATGAGCGACTGGAACACCGTATTCGTAGAGGTTCCTCTGGGCACCTTCAACCCTGTGAAGACCGTGAATGATCTGCTCCGCGATCAGCATCAGGCTGTAGAGGGCGGCATCAAGCACGAGCATCATCACGGAGAGGGTGGCTGCTGCGGCAAGCACTAATCCCACGGATTGAATTTTTTTAAGTCCCACGGATTGAATTTTTTAAGTCCCACGGATTGAATATTTTTTTAAGTCCCACAGATTTCACAGATTTACACAGATTTTTTTCTCGACCTTGCAGAATTAAATCTGTGTAAATCTGTGAAATCTGTGGGACTTTTGAATTATACCTCTGTGGGTGAGAAACGATAAAGGCTCAATCTTCGATCTGGCGGTCGAGGATTGAGCCTATATTGTTTTGTTAAGAGTTGAGGTATGAAATCGTAGAATCTTATCTATCTGCGAGATGACAAACCTGCAAGGGATAGACCTTGGCGCTTCCTTGATTTCTCTCTTAACGGATTCTTGATGTACATGCTTGCCAAAATAGCCGTACCAGATGATTGATTGAACCAAAATTCTTGTTACTTTTCTACTATTGGATTCTAGCTTTTCCGGGAGATTTCCTGGAGTTTAGCTTTCCGATAATACTCTTTTGCTTGAATTCTAGTTGTACCAGATTTCTCCGCCCAATAAAGTTGGATACTCTTCTGATGTTGTTCTTTCTACAGGAGCTGTAATCTCTACATACTCACCGTACTTTTTCGCTTTACTCTGCATAATTTAAAAAGGTTTTTGTTGATTTATTAAACTTATTATTTGATTGATCGAATGAGATAGATTATCGTGGGCATTGCTGCCCATTCCTAGTCATTTCATCTTTTCTTATCTTTATATTTATAGTCGTATTTCCTAATGTTTCTTACGGCTGGGAAAGTGCAATCGATTGCAACAAATTTTTGCTTTATAGCTCCCAATAGCAACTTTTCACACGACAAAGATAAGAAAAATTTCGGTACGCAGATTTTTTTTGCACCAAAAACTTCTATAAATTAAACTTTTTTAATTAAAACCGAATATTATCTGCAAAAATATGCGCTTTTCTCGTAATTGATTGAAAAAGAGCACCTACCTTCTGAAGAGGTAAGTGCTCCGAAGCAAAAGATTTACATACTACACATCTTTATCGACATGAATTTTTATAGTGTATTCTCAAATTATACACTCAGTTCCGTCTATACCGTGTTCTCTATTGATGCATAATCCCGATTGATGTCATAATCCCAATTTATGCCATAATCCCGATTTATGCCATCATCCCGATTTATAAGGTAATCTCGCCTGCAAGCGATTGCTTCAGCATCTCCCTTACCTTGCGGTTGTCATCATATCTGCCTTGCAGGTACATCATCTTCGTTACCATCGCCTCTACCGTAGAGTCGTGACCGCTGATCACGTGGGCGGTCTTCAACTGGAATCCGGCGCCGTATCTCTCCATCTCCACGCTACCCGTCAGGCACTGGCTGATGTTCACGATGTTCACGCCTCGGTGGGCAGCTTCATCCAGCAGTCGCATGATCCAAGGCGCATGTGGCGCATTTCCCGAACCGAGGTACGCATCACGATGCCTCGCAGATCCGGCGATTCCATCACGTGGCGCACGATGTTGTCCTGGATGCCCGGGAAGAGACTGAACACGATCACGTTCGGGTCGAGTCTCAGATGGGGTATCATCGGCTTGTCGTAATCCGGAGTGAGGATGTGGTGCCTGTGATACTGGAAATTGATGCCCACGTCGCAGAGGTGCGGATGGTTGAACGATTCGAAGGCGTGGAATCCCTCGGCATTGATCTTGATGGCGCGGTTGCCTCTGATCAGCTTGCCGTTGAAGAAGATGCAAACCTCCGGCACCATCGGTCTGCCGTTCTCGTCCTTTGCCGATGCTATCTCGATGGCTGTCATCAGATTCTCCTTGCCGTCGGTACGCAGTTCGCCGATAGGCAGCTGGCTACCGGTCAGGATCACCGGTTTGGTCAGGTTCTCAAGCATGAAGCTCAGGGCGGATGAGGTGTATGCCATCGTATCCGTGCCGTGCAGGATCACGAATCCGTCGTAGTCATTATAGTTTTTGGCTATTATGCTCACGATTTCTGCCCATCTCATCGGATCCATGTCGCTGGAGTCGATAGGTGGGTCGAATTTTCGCACGTCGATTTCTGCCTGGATGAGTTTGAACTCAGGTATGGATGAGACGAGATGGTTGAAGTCGAGCGGTTCCAGCACGCCTGTCACCGGGTCTTTTCCCATGCCGATGGTACCTCCCGTGTAAATGATGAGAATCTTTGGTGTTGCCATTTTTTTTGTTTCTTTACATTTTGTCACTTTGTCGGCTGCAAAGATACGGAAAATAATTGTTAATAAAGAGGTATTAGCAAAGTTTAGCAAAATAAATGCATTTTTATTCGCTTGTTACAAAAAGAAATCGTACTTTTGCAGGCGATTTAATAAAAATACTAAGTTGTTATGGTAAAAATCACATTCCCAGACGGATCTGTTCGTGAGTACGAGCAGGGCGTTACTGGTTTGCAAATCGCCGAGAGCATCTCACCGGCTCTCGCTCGCAACGTTGTATCTTGCGGTGTCAATGGTGAGACAGTAGAGTTGAATCGTCCTATCAATGAGGACGCAAGTGTAGAACTTTACAAGTTTGAGGATGAGCAGGGCAAGCATACCTTCTGGCATACTTCTGCCCACTTGCTCGCAGAGGCTCTCCAGGAACTTTATCCAGGCATCCAGTTTGGTTTCGGTCCAGCTGTAGAGAGTGGTTTCTTCTACGACGTGATGCCTGCTGAGGGTCAGGTGATCTCAGAGAATGATTTCGCTAAGATCGAGGCTAAGATGATGGAACTTGCCAAGAAGAACGAGCCAGTGGTTCGCAAGGAGGTGGCTAAGGCTGAGGCACTCGCTGAGTTCAAGGCTGATGGCCAGCAGTACAAGTGCGAGCACATTGAGCAGGACTTGGAGGATGGTACCATCACCACATATACCCAGGGCAATTTCACCGACCTTTGCCGTGGTCCTCACTTGCTGAACACGGGTCTTATCAAGGCTGTGAAGATTACAAGTGTGGCTGGTGCTTTCTGGCGCGGTGATGCCAAGCGCGAGCAGATGACCCGTATCTACGGTATCAGCTTCCCTAAGAAGAAGTTGCTCGACGAGTACCTGGTGGTTCTCGAAGAAGCTAAGAAGCGCGACCACCGTAAGATCGGTAAGGAGATGGAGCTCTTCATGTTCTCAGAGCGTGTGGGTAAGGGTCTTCCTATCTGGTTGCCAAAGGGTACTCAGCTCCGTCTGCGTCTGCAGGAGTTGCTCCGTTCTCTCCTGAAGCCTTATAACTATCAGGAGGTTATCTGTCCAGGTATCGGCGGCAAGAGTCTCTATGTTACATCTGGTCACTATGCTCACTATGGCAAGGATGCTTTCCAGCCTATCCAGACTCCAGAGGAGGATGAGGAGTATATGCTCAAGCCAATGAACTGTCCTCACCACTGTGAGATCTACGCTCGTAAGCCTCGTTCTTACAAGGATCTTCCTTTGCGTATCGCTGAGTTCGGTACCGTATTCCGCTATGAGAAGAGCGGTGAGCTCCACGGTTTGACTCGTGTTCGTACCTTTACCCAGGACGATGCTCACATCTTCGTTCGTCCAGAGCAGGTGAAGTCAGAGTTCGAGAACGTAATCGACGTAATCCTGAAGGTATTCAAGATCTTCGGTTTCGAGAACTATGAGGCACAGATTTCTCTCCACGATCCTAAGGATACCGAGAAGTACATCGGTTCTGAGGAGATCTGGGCTGAGAGTGAGAACGCTATCCGCGAGGCTTGCGAGGAGAAGGGGCTTGAGACTCGTGAGGAGGTTGGCGAAGCTGCCTTCTATGGTCCTAAGCTCGACTTCATGGTGAAGGATGCCATCGGCCGTCGCTGGCAGTTGGGTACCATCCAGGTGGATTACAACTTGCCAGAGCGCTTCAAGCTGGAATATACCGCTGAGGATAACTCAAAGAAGACTCCTGTGATGATCCACCGTGCACCATTCGGTTCATTGGAGCGATTTACAGCCGTTCTCATCGAGCATACAGCCGGTCACTTCCCATTGTGGTTGACTCCAGACCAGGTTGCTATTCTTCCTATCTCAGAGAAGTTCAACGACTATGCTCAGAAGGTACGTCAGTACTTCGACAAGCAGGGTGTTCGTGCTTTGGTGGATGATCGTAACGAGAAGATTGGCCGCAAGATTCGCGACAACGAGTTGAAGCGCGTACCTTATATGGTCATCGTAGGTGAGAAGGAGAGTGCCGAGGGCCTCGTTTCCATGCGTAAGCAGGGTGGTGGCGAGCAGGCTACCATGAGCATGGAAGAGTTTGCTCAGCGCATCAACGCCGAGGTTGCAGAGCAGCTGAAGGCAGCTGAGGAGTAATCCTTCTTTCATAGGATATTTTTTATTTGAATCTCCCGCAGAATTCTTTTTTTTCTGTGGGAGATTCTGTTTTTCATAGGATTTCTTCATCGGATTACGCGGAGTTATCGGAACATTCTGCTCAACGGATTACGCACGGAATTTAAACGGATTTCGACCTTCGGTCGATGGCATTCTAGCGATAATGGGTGTGAGGATGAGGTTTGCTATTTGTGTTATATGAATTTAAATATTATAGGTATGGAATTGTTATATAAGGAATTGACGGATAAGATTCTGGCTGCAGCTTATCAGGTGCATCGGGAATTGGGGTGTGGCTTTCTTGAAAAGGTTTACCAGGAGGCTCTGGCTGTGGTTCTATCTGAAATGGGGATACCTTTTGAACGAGAGAAACCATTGGATATTGTGTATCATGGGAAAACGTTGGCCTGTAAATATGTGGCAGACTTCGTGATAGATAATAAGGTGATATTGGAGTTGAAAGCAGTGACAGATTTGGATACCAGTTGTGAATCTCAAGTCATCAACTATTTAAAAATAACAGGCTATAAAGTTGGTTTCCTGATGAATTTCGGCAATCCATCATTCCATTTCAGGCGTTTAGTGCGCTATTAGTAATATTGTCCTCCTTTATGGCGTTTGCCTCCATCGACCGTAGGTCGAAGTCCGTTTGAATTCCGTGCGTAATCCGTTGAGCATGAAAATTCCGA
Source organism: Prevotella sp. AM34-19LB (assembly GCF_003468525.1). NCBI lineage: Bacteria > Pseudomonadati > Bacteroidota > Bacteroidia > Bacteroidales > Prevotellaceae > Prevotella > Prevotella sp. AM34-19LB. Next base: position 50,438 of record NZ_QSIG01000013.1, read on the forward strand.
TAACTCCGCGTATTCCGATGAATAACATCATGAATAAAACCATAAATAAATAAAAATAAGCCTAAAAATGAAAATAACCCGCTGAAAATTTGGTGGTTTCACGGAAAATGCGTAACTTTGCAGCCGTTTAATCAAAAAACGTTGAATATATCGAATAGTTAATGAAAAATGACAAAATGAAAAATCAGTACCGCGTAAACGAACAGATACGCGTACGTGAAGTGAGAGTAGTAAGTGAAGGCGGAGCTGAAGTGATGCCTACACGTAAAGCGTTGGACTTGGCACGTCAGCAAGAGCTTGACTTAGTCGAGATATCTCCTAATGCCCAACCACCAGTTTGCCGTATTGTTGACTATTCTAAGTTCCTTTACCAGCAGAAGAAACATGCCAAGGAAATGAAGCAGAAGCAGGTGAAGGTGGAGACCAAGGAGATCCGTTTCGGACCTCAGACCGATGAGCACGACTACCAGTTCAAGCTCAAGCACGCTAAGGAGTTCCTCGGCGAGGGCAACAAGGTACGTGCATACGTGTTCTTCCGTGGCCGTTCAATTCTCTTCAAGGAGCAGGGTGAGGTTCTCCTTCTCCGTTTCGCCAATGATTTGGAGGAGTACGGTAAGGTAGAGCAGATGCCAAAGCTCGAAGGTAAGAAGATGTTCCTCTACATGAGTCCTAAGAAGGCCGGCACAGCTAAGAAGAGCCAGCAGAAGATGGACCGTGAGAAGCGAGAGGCTGAAGCTAAGGCTGCTGCTGATGCAGAGCGCGCTGCCAATGCCGAGAAGAATGGCTTGCTCGCCAATGCCAAAGGCGGCGATGCCTGAAGAAACTCGCTGAAGAGGCTGAGTAAATAGAAAAAAAGATGCGTAACGCCCTGGTATATGCGTTGCCATCGCTATAATAAATAACAATTTAAAATTAAAAGTAAAAATGCCAAAAGTAAAGACTAATTCCGGCGCAAAGAAGAGATTCCGTTTCACCGGTACAGGTAAGATTAAGCGTCATCACGCTTATCACAGTCACATCTTGACTAAGAAGACAAAGAAGCAGAAGAGAAATCTCCTCGGCGAGACTCTCGTAGACCGTTCAAACTTGAAGCAGGTTCGCGACTTGCTCTGCCTCCGTTAATTATTAACTTTTTAGTCGAACTTTTAAAGAAAAAAAATTATGCCAAGATCAGTAAATCACGTTGCATCTAAAGCAAAAAGAACAAGAATCTTGAAGCTCACTAAGGGTTACTATGGAGCTCGCAAGAATGTATGGACAGTAGCTAAGAACACTTGGGAGAAGGGTCTTACCTACGCTTATCGCGATCGTCGTAACAAGAAGCGCACATTCCGCGCATTGTGGATCCAGCGTATCAACGCTGCTGCTCGCCTCGATGGTATGAGCTACAGCCAGTTGATGGGTGCTCTTCACAAGGCTGGTATCGAGATCAACCGTAAGGTTCTCGCTGACCTCGCTGTTAACAACCCAGAGGCTTTCAAGGCTATCGTTGCTAAGGTGAAGTAATTTGAAAGATTTTTAAAGGAATCCTCAGTTATCTTTGATAGCTGAGGATTTTTCTTTTCCAGGAATTCCTATGTTCCCGTTATGAAGCAAATAAAAATCCCCAGCTATCCATCAAAAGATAGCTGGGGTTCTTATCATTTATAAGCTTTCCGCTTTACTTGATCAACTCAAGACCTGCCTCAAACTTGGTGGTCTTATCCATGATGGCAGGAAGCTGGTTGACAACAGTCTTCAAAATCTGGAATTGGACCTTATCTTCTGCGTCCATACCTGTAGTAGGAATCTTGTTAACCTGAGCATAAAGCATAGAGATGATAGGAGCTACGAAATCCTTGTCAACATAGAAATATACCTTGTTGGCTGCTGGATAAGATACGTGTACAGGAATACCGGTCTTAAACTGATCCAACATGCCGGCTACCATAGCCTGCTCCTGAGCATCGTCGATGTCTGCGATAATCTTGGCTGTGTTCAGGAACAAGGTAATCATATTCTCGTTAACTACCTGGTATGTAGCGTAATCGCTGGCTACCTTCCAGTCCTTGTCATCAGCCTCTTCCTTGTAGGTTGCAGAAATCTGACCCTTCTCATTGAAGGTTACATCCTGCAAAACGCTTCTGAGCTGGCTGTTGAGCAGCATTGGAGCCATTTTGATGGCATCCTTTACTGGATATGGCTCATCAAAGAGACCAGGAATCTCGATAACTGCATCGTCAGAACCTTCCCACTTTAATACTACAGAACCTGTTGGATCGTAGGTTGTTGGATCCATACCAGCTTCCTGTACCTTCCAGGTACCTTCAATCTTCTCGTTGCGTACAAATCCCTTCTCATCATTGTCATCATCGCTGCTACAAGCGGTGAAGAAGCCAAGGGTGCAAACCATGGCCATCAAATAAATAAACTTTTTCATTGTCTTCTCTTTTTTATGTTAATGAATAATTGTTGTTTATATCTCTTGTGTTATATATAATAATGTACGCGTACATTATTATATAAATATCTTCAGAATATGATCTGTTACTTCAGCTGATACGTGATGCCGATGCTGCCGTAGATAGGATACATCGTCTGCTCGATGGTCTCGAAATCCTTCTTGAAGATGCCGTTCAGACCCCAGCTCAGGTCGGCGCAGATGCCCCAGCGGTCGCTCAGCTTCCAGTCTATTCCGAAATCTACGCCCACTTGCCAGTTGCGCATGTCGTCGCTGAAGTCGTAGTCGCCACGTTCGCCTTCGTCATGACCCAGCATTATCTTCTGTCCCGTCGGGTCGCCCTTCGGATGACCTTCCTCCTGGCGGCGGAGGTAACCATCGTATGCCCAGCCCTCAAATTTTTTCGAGGTAACATAGCTTACGTATGGACCCAGCTTGAAGCGGAGATTATCGCATACATCGTATGTTGCCTGGAGCGGAACGGTGATGAGACTCATATCCACCTTGGTCACTACATCGCCCGTAAAGACGCCCTGCAGCTCCTCGCCGCCACGAACTATCTTTATGTAGTAGTTCTTGACGCCCGCATCGGTCTTCATGCTCTTGTTCTCGAAGCGGATGCCTCCCACGAAACCCCAGTTTCCGGAGAGTGGGTGATAGGCATCCACGCCCAGACTGAAGTTAGGGCGAAGGGTGTAGCTGTGAAGCGTGCGGATGGTGGCAGGCATGCCGACAGGGGCTGTGCCGCCCAGGTTATACGCCACGCGTGCCTGATACTCATAGCCGTGGAGATATTTGTTCCAGGCGCTATTTCCGTCTCCTGCCCATGATGCTGTGCCGCATGCCAGCAGGAGTGCCAATACTGTTATCTTTTTCATACTACAGTTCTTTCTATAGTTTTTTCTACAGTTCATCATTGCCGTTTACTCCTCTTCTTATTTGCAAATCAGTTTGAAACTATCCACCCAGAGGGTGCTGCCTACGGCTCCCAGGAAGTTGGCGCCATCAGAACTGGATGAGCAGACGATGGCCAGACTGTAACCGCCATTCTTCAGCTTCACAGGGTCGATGGTCTTGCCGTAGGACTGATAATCGAAATCTACGCTGAAGTAATGCCATTCCGGTGTGTTGCCGATGGCTATCTTGCCGTTGTCATCGCGGGTTTCGCCTACCAGTGCGAGAGCTACTATCTGCTTGCTGCTCTGTACGTTATCGCCATAGAGTACTACTGCATCTCCGTTCTCGTCGATGTTCTCATAGAGCACGGCATAGATGGTTCCGTAGTCATGGCGGTTCAGTTCGTTCATATTCTTGTCGGTGAATTTCTCGCCAGCCTGATACTTGTACCAGCCTTCCAGCTTTTCCGGTTTGGCGCTGAAGCTGAATGGGCGACCGAACTTGGTGGCTTTCATGGCATCTCGCAGGGCATCGGTGGCATCAAACTGTCCGATGAAGAGGTTGCCGGCAGCGATAGGCTTGCTCACCATATCGGCAAGCTTGCTGGTACGCTGGGTGGTGAGCTTCACGCCCTTTCCCTGATAGCCGTTTTCTATCATCACGGTAGGATATTGCTCCGGTTTTGCTGATGGGTTGCTGATCTTGAATCCCGGGTTTCCGGTTGCCCAGATGTCGAGGAGATCACCATTCCAGTTTTCCTGCCAGTTGTAGTATCCCTTGCTGAGGTATGGGTTTTCGAAATCGAATTCAAACTCCTTGCTCATGGTGGTCTGACCCTTCTTAATGCTCACCTGATAGGTGCGGGTCCACTGCTTGTCTTCCGATGTAACCACGTATGTAACAGGACCTTTGGAGAAATCGTGTACACTTCCGCTTTCCGGCTGGATGGTGGCTCCCGGGGTGAGTCGGAACATCGGTGCCTGCTTCTTGAGACTGGCGAATGGCTTCATGGTGAATTCTATCTTGTCCTGGTCGCTCTGCACGTTGACGAGCGTATCCGATGCGTTTGTGAACCACAGCTTCAGCCAGCTTCCCGGGTGTATGTATGCCTGCTCGATGTCGCATTCGGCATTGAGGGGTTCATCCTTGAAGCATGAACTGAGAGATAGGGCGCAAACCGTTGATAAAGATAGCGTTATAAATTTTCTAAAACCCATTGTCTTCATATTCTTTCCTTTATTATATAAGAGCGTTATCTTTTTGGGGATAGCCGCTGTTGATTCAATTTTCCAGTTGCAAAGTTACGCTGAAAACTTGAAAGTACCAAACATTTTTCACTTTATTTGCATATTATTTATGTTTCTGATTATTTGTTAAATGGTGTTGTGGAAAAAAAAAGAAGACTGGGCATCCCTTTTGGAATGCTCAGTCTTGATTTTAGAGATTTACATTGTCGTCGCCGCCTGATTCACCGCCTCCGGTGTTATCCTTTCCGGTATCTCCTGATGGAGGGTTGCCTCCGCTTGGGTTGTCCTTGTCGGTGCCGCCGGAGGTGTCGCCTGAAGTTCCGCCTGAAGTTCCGCCGCCATTTTCCTTGTCTTCGATGCCGTTGTACTCGGTCAGTTCCTCCATCTTGATGCCACTGAGCATCGGCTTTACTCGCTTGCCCTGGTCCATGACAGAGTAAGGTGAGTAGATGATGTACTTGTTCTTGATGTTGGCTTCGGTGAACTTTCTGGCGCTTTCGGCTGGGGTAGTTCTGATGCCGAGCTTGAAGCTTCCGAAGTCGTCGAGCACCACCTTGTTGCCGTCGGCGATGTTGGCAGAGATTTCTGTCATCAGGGCGTTGATCACGGCTAGGATGTCCGGTTCTGTCACGGTGCATCGCTCGGTGATTTTCTTGGCGATGGCTCTGGTGTGCACCACTTTGTTCACTACAGCTCTACCGTAGATCATTCCCCTGGTAGGGGAGTTCTTGCGGTTGTTCTTCACTTTTCTGAATTTTGCCATACTCATTTAGATTTAAAGGGTTAAACAATCATTTTTCTTTCTTCGATTTTTTCTTCATCGGATATTTTTCTTCATCGGATTTTTCTTCATCGGATTACGCGGAGTTATCGGATTTCATTCTTGCTGCACGGATTACGCACGGAATTTAGACGGAAAGCGACCTGTTCGGTCGAGGAACCGGAAAGCGATCTGTTCGGTCGAGGAACCGGAAAGCGATCTGTTCGGTTGAGGAACCGGAACAGCGTGATCTTATAACAGGTGGTTTAAGTGCCTCGACCGAACAGGTCGCTTTCCGTCTAAAATCCGTGCGTAATCCGGGAAGCAAGAATGTTCCGATTTCTCCGCGTAATCCGATGAAGTAAAAAACGATGAAGTAAAAAACGATGAATAAGAATCCGCAGAATCTGCGTTAGCTACCCATGCACGAGGTTACCCCCAGGGTGGTGGCAATCGCCGTGAGAATAGAAATCGCAATCTGGATAACGGTTTTCCATGTGTCTTTCTTCATTTTGTATCTCCTTTCTGTTTTTATGTATTGTTAGAGAAAATTTTACATCAGTACCTGCTGACGGTTCTTGCGTCGCATGGTATAGCTGACGTGCAGCCAGCGGTGCTTTCCGGGAGAGGCGCCGCGAGGCTCCAGGATCAGCTGGTCGAAGGTGCAGCTCGATTCTATGAATTTTCTGTACTTCGCCAGAATTTCCTCGTTCGGGATGAAGATGTCGGCAGCCTCGCCCAGGGTATGCTGACTGCCCGGTACGCCATGTACGGCTAGGTTGAGCTGCGGACAGCGATACCCGCTCGTGATGGTGATGATGCCGCAATGCAGGCGAAGTGGTTCCAGCACCTGCTCGCACAGCATCATCAGACGGATGATGACCATGGAGCTTTGTGGAGTGTTGTCGATGCCATACTTGATGGCGGTGCCTGAGCGGAGAAACTCTCCGAGGGCGAAGTGAGTGGAGAGGAGCATCTGCTGCATCCTCTCCAGTTCTAACATTGTGTGTGTTTCCATAAGCATTATTTAAGCATTATTGATTGGTTTACGATGCAAAGATACGAAATTTTTTCGAGTTTGTCAAGGGTTTGGGGGTTACTGTGAGGGTTACATTGAGGGTTACCCCGTTTTGGAAATCATTTGAGCCTCTTTTGGGTCGGAAATGTGCCTAACGTAACGTTTGTTTTAGGCTCATTTCTTCGCCAAAAGAGGCTCTATTGCAGGGTAAAAGAGCCTCTGTTCCAGACCAAAAGAGGCTTTATTCAGCTTTCTTCTGCTCCGATGATCAGCAGTTCGATGATGCGGCAGGGAGGATTCTTCTGCAGCTGCTCCATGTAGAATCTCGTGATGCTGTCGGGGTAGATGCTGTTGCGCTGCTCCATGCCCCTGAGCTTGCTCAGCGCCTTATCGGGATGATTGGGTGGGGGAATGCAGCTCTTCTGGAAGAACTGGCGGTAGAGCTTCTGCAGGGGGATGGGGCGCAGGAGATCGTCGTGCCACTCATCGCCCACGTCCTCCTCGCCGCTGCTCCTCACCATCACATAGTCGCTCACATCATGTACGAACTCGATGATCCATCTCTTGGGACATCGCCACTCCCGGATGCCCGATTCCTGATCCAGCATCCACTTATAGTCGTCGAGCATCTGCTCGTGGGCACGGGCTCTCAGCTCGTTGTACTCTTCTCTTGTCATAGGCGTATCGTTTTTTGAAATTCATTATCTCCAGGGTTCATCGTCCTTCGCCAGCACCTTGCCCTGCATCGCCTCGGCTATGCAGTCGTTTTCCGATTCCCTTTCGTCGTATCTGCCGCAGGGCTGGCGTACGTAGTACACCTTTCCGGGATGACAGAACTCCTGGTCTCTCACCTTCAGCATCTCTACGATGGTAAACATCTTTCCCTCCTCGGGCTTCGAGATTCGGTTTACGGTGAGCAGGAAGTCGGCGAGGTTCGCCCACTGGGCACTGCCCGCTACGGAGTAGATATCCAGCGGCGGAAATGCCTCGTGACCGTCCTTGTACTGTATTCTCGGGTGAGCCACCACCACCGTCCAGATGTGGCGCGTACGGCTCCATGCCTGCAGCTTTGTCAGCATCAGTCTCACCTTCTCCGTCTCCGTGGCACGGCTGCCGCCCTCGGTCATGTTGATGAATACATACGGGTCTATCACCAGATAATCTATCTTCTGCTTCTTGCGGTTCATCATCGCCTCCATCATTCCGATGATGTAGTTGCTGTCGGGCAGACGGGTCTTCGTGTCGAAATCCACCATGTGCTCCGACAGGAAATCCAGCACCCTGCGGTTCTCCTGCCTTGCCTCTTCGGGCGATTCAGCGCCGTCCATATTCTCCGTGTTCCTCACCCCCAGGGCTATGCGGGCAATCTCCCTCACGTGCTTGCCTTGATAGGTTTCTCGAACGAGAAGAACGCCACGCGCTTCTGGTTGTGGTACATCAGATGCGCCATCAGGCAGTTGAGGAAATCCGTCTTTCCCGAGTTCGGGCGACCGGTGAGGATGATGAGTCCGCCCTCGGAAGTGGGGTGGAAGATGCCGTCGGTGAGTCCGCCCATCCCCACCTCGTAGCCACGGTCGTAGTTGCCCATCATGATGTCGAGGATGTCCTCCTTGTGCTCGGAGAGGTCGTAGATGTCGGCGTCGCTGATGCCCTGCGCCTCGGCTATGATTCGCTGCACCTCGCGGCTTCCGAAGGCATCATATACCTCGCTGATGTCCTTCTTGCCCTGCGGCAGCGTGGTAACCTTGGCGCGGGTCTGGTATTGCTCTATCAGGAGTTTCACCAGTCGGCGGCCCGGGCGGTCGGTATCGCCGCAGATGATGATTTCGCCTGCCTGCTGAATCCACTCGTCGAAAGCCTCGTGACTCTCCTCGATGTTGGTGCTGGCACCGTTGGCGATGCTCAGCACGTAGGGGAATCCGCAGGTCATCAGCGTGAGCCGGTCCTTTTCGCCCTCGGTAATGATGAGCTGGCGGATGGGCTGAGCGTCGGGTCGGAGCAGGTTGATGCTGTCGATGCCGTAGGGAGCGCAGGGCTTGGTGGGTGAAACCTGGCAGAAGAGCTTGCTCCACTCGCCGGTGATGGGGTGCTGCTGCACGGAGCGGAACTTCACGTTGATGATCTTGCCGTCCAGGTAGTTGCAGTAGGCGATGGCAGGCACCATCTCCACGCCTTTCGGGTCCTCGCTTTTGGTGTCATCCGCATTCTGCTTCATCCATGCGCACATCACTCCTTCCTGGACGATGATGTCGGGCGAGAGCTTCATTGCCTGGATGTATCGCTGCACCATCGACTGGAGCGAGGCGAGTTCGCTGGCGGTAATCAGGGGACGGGACTTGGGATGGCGCGAGAGGAGGTTGGCGGGGTGGAAGTGGTCGATGAACTGCTGCTGCTCTTCCTGGGTCTTGAAGGGGTAGATGGGGTAGAGCCAGGATCGGGTTTCGGCATCTATCTCGCGGAAGTCGTCGGGCAGCATGGGCACGTAGTCTTTGGCCTTGTGTTCATCCTGCTGCTTTTTCTGGGCATTGGCGTAGTAGTTTCCGTTCACCTTACCGCTGCCCTTTCCGAGCAGTGATTTCATCTCCTCCAGGTATCCGCTCCAGTTGCACGACCAGCAGTGGGTCAATCCGTTATCTACCTTGATGAAGCAGTGACGCTTTCCGCATTTCGGGCAGGTCACTTGGATGTCGAGCTTTCCTCCAGCCATCAGCTTCATGGTTTTCTGGCTGATGTTCTTCAGGTGATTGAGGAGGGTCTTGAGGGATGGAGCATCATCAGCAGGGATGATGCCGCTCAGCATTTCCTTGTATCTCTCGAAGAGCAGCTTCTCTTTATCAGAGAGATTTTCCTTGATTTCATTGAAGTCGGTAGCATAGTAACGTGGCTTCTCATTTTTGTTTTGATTTTGTTGGTCTTCTTCCATGTTTTTAGGATTTTTATGTTGTTGTTGTATTGTTTGTTTTATTGTGAAAGCTTTTTCTGCTTGACAGTGATTTACTTTGGACTCACCCAGGTGTGTGAGAATTTGTTCCAGGCAGCGTTGCCGGATGGTCTCGGCGCAGCATCCGGTGGTATTCGATGCTGCTCCGGAGTTCCATCACATCGTGTCGTATCATAGAATCGCTGTTTCGACGCCTTGTCCTGATACTCGAAATTCGAGATCGGTCGGTACTGCCGCATCATTTCAGCCGCATGCAGCTTGAGGTACTTGGTGGCATCATTCACGGCACGCATGATGTTCTTCTGCATGAAATCGTATTTGATGAGATTGGCGAGCCAGATGCTTTTGCCCAGGATACTCTGGATTTTCATCAATCGCTCGCTATGTGTCAGCAGATAGGGGTACAGATATTTGTTGAAGAAAATATTCGTAGCCATATTGCTGGGACAGGCGTCCCCCGGATTTGTGAAGAGATCCGGATTCGCTTTCTGCGTGATATCATTCACTGGTTTCACCACCTTGGCATAAGCATCAGGATCGGTTCCGATGAAGTGGATAAGCTCCTTGGCAGCAGCTTCCACTTTCTTCTCGTGTTCGGGTGAATTTGCAAGTTGACTTGGGCTAACATACTTGCTTATATTTTTCTTTTTATTATTTTTCTTATAATATATATATTATTATTAATATAGCCCAAGTTATCTTGCAGATTTTCGCCGGAATCCTGCTCGTTAACCATATCTGTTTCATCGCAAACATGCCAGATGGGAGTGTAGAAGGCAAGAAGATTTTTGCCAGTGTGAGGCTCCTCTTTGTTCTTCCAGATGAATCCGAATCCTGCACATCTGAGCAGGAGTTCAACGAATTCCTGTCTGCTGCGGAATCTTAACCCCGTTGCAATCTGTGAAAATCTGTTGCAGTCATACAGTTTCTGCAGATTCATCCATGCTGGTTCTCCGAAGTAGAGCATCAGCATTTTGCGGATCTGCACGTCACTCAGCCCGCTGGTATGCCAGCTGGCGATGAGTCTTCGCTCCGTATTGATATCGATGCAGGTGGTGAGCGGCTGGATGGTGTAGCCGCCTGCCACCTGATAGCCCGAATCGCTGTCAGAGCACTTGCTTGTGTGGATTGTTGTGTTGTTTTTCATTTCAATTTACCATTTACGTTAGTGAATATGTTGAAGTATAATACATTCATTTCGTTAAGCTCATCCAGGCTCTTGATGGAGAGGGTCAGATAAAAACCGAATGTTCCGAATGCTTTACGAAATTCCTCTCTCATATCGTCGATATCTTTTTTGCTCATGTTGGCAATCACCCCACGGAAGCCTCCTTTCTTTTTCACGCAGTCAACTTCAAAGTCTGGGTCTTCGTTGAGGGGTGGTTCCAGGAGGAGGATGCACACGGCAATTCGCTCGATAGCTTCCGTTGACAGGCAGCAGTTGTCGGGTACGTTCTGGTATTTGTTGAACGCCATATTGTGTATTCCACTTGTCTCGTGAAAGGCTGATTTCGTAATATCGTATTTCTCAATCAACATTCGGATGAATCGGCTGATGTTCAAGGTTTCTGATCTACGGATGCCCCATCTTGTGGCGTAGCCAATGAGGTTTTCGGCCTTCTCTGCATCATATTTTATGTAGATGGTAGCCTTGGTTCTTGGTTTGTTTTTTGTCTTCTTTTTCATTGCTTTTGTTTTATGCAAAGGCGACATTGCCTTACGCATTGCAAAAAAATGAAAATTCCGTGACATAGCCAAAGAAATGAATACTTCGTGACTATAGTAGATGAAGTGATAAAAATATTTTTTTTGCCACCTATACACACAAAAAAAAGGGACTGAAATCTCAAACCTGAAATTTCAGTCCCCTTAAAAATTTTATTTAGCTAATGAATAGCAAATGCTTTATCTCTAGGAGATTAAGCCTTGCCCTCCATCTGAGCCTTCAACTTAGCAAGAGCATCGATGTCGCCGAGTGAAGTACCAGCAGCTACGTTGTTGATAGCTGGAGTCTCGTTCTTGCGACCACCGTTACCACCACGCTTGTGAGCTGGCTTAGCGATTGGCTCGTCCTTGCCCTCCTCGAATGTACGAGAGTGAGAGAGGATGATACGCTTTGTCTCCTTAACGAACTCGATTACCTTGAAGTCGAGCTCCTCGCCCTTCTTAGCCATTGAGCCGTCCTCCTTGGTGAGGTGCTTTGGAGTAGCGAAGCCTTCGCCACCCTCTGCGAGAGCAACTACAGCACCCTTATCCATCATCTCAACGATGGTACCCTTGTGTACAGAACCTGGAGTGTAGATTGTCTCATACTCATCCCATGGGTTCTTCTCCAACTGCTTGTGGCCGAGGCTCAAGCGACGGTTCTCCTTGTCGATCTCGAGAACTACTACGTCGAGAGTAGCACCAACTGTAGTGAACTCAGATGGGTGCTTGATCTTCTTGGTCCAAGAGAGGTCAGAGATGTGGATCAGACCGTCAACACCCTCTGCGAGCTCTACGAAGATACCGAAGTTAGTGAAGTTGCGAACCTTAGCAACGTGCTTGCTGCCGATAGGGAACTTAGTCTCGATGCACTCCCATGGATCTTCCTTGAGCTGCTTGATACCGAGGCTCATCTTACGCTCAGCGCGGTCGAGAGTCAAGATAACAGCCTCTACCTCGTCGCCAACCTTCATGAAGTCGTTAGCTGAACGGAGGTGCTGGCTCCAAGACATCTCAGAAACGTGGATCAAGCCCTCTACACCTGGAGCAATCTCAACGAATGCACCGTAGTCAGCCATAACCACTACCTTACCCTTCACGTGATCACCTACCTTGAGGTTCTCATCGAGAGCATCCCATGGATGTGGAGTGAGCTGCTTCAAACCGAGAGCGATACGCTTCTTCTCCTCATCGAAGTCGAGGATTACAACGTTGATCTTCTGGTCGAGAGATACAACCTCGTGTGGATCGCTTACGCGGCCCCAAGAGAGGTCTGTGATGTGGATCAAACCGTCAACACCGCCGAGGTCAACGAATACACCGTAAGTAGTGATGTTCTTAACGGTACCCTCGAGGATCTGACCCTTCTCGAGCTTGCCGATAATCTCCTTACGCTGCTGCTCGAGCTCCTGCTCGATGAGTGCCTTGTGAGATACAACGACGTTGCGGAACTCCTGGTTGATCTTTACAACCTTGAACTCCATTGTCTTGCCTACGAATACGTCGTAGTCGCGTATAGGGTGAACGTCGATCTGGCTTCCTGGCAAGAAAGCCTCGATACCGAAGACGTCAACGATCATACCGCCCTTAGTGCGGCACTTGATGTAACCCTGGATGATCTCCTCGTTCTCGAGAGCAGCGTTAACACGCTCCCAAGACTTGCTGAGGCGAGCCTTCTTGTGAGAGAGTACCAACTGGCCCTTTACGTCCTCCTGGTTCTCTACGTAAACTTCAACCTTGTCGCCTACCTTGAGGTCTGGGTTGTAACGGAACTCTGAAGCTGGAATGATACCATCGCTCTTGTAGCCGATGTTTACGATAACCTCTTTCTTATCAACAGAGATTACGGTACCCTCAACCACCTGGTGCTCAGTTACCTTGTTAAGTGTTTCGTCATAGGCCTTCTCGAGGTCTGTTTTGCTGACGCCTGCGTTTGTGCCATTCTCGAACTCATCCCAATTGAAGTCGTCGAGTGGCTGTACGTTCTTAAAATTTGACATAAAAAATAATTAAAAAATTTAAATTAATAAAGTTTGACTTTATATATTGTTGAAATCGGGCGCAAAATTACTCATTTTCTTTGAGTTACAAGCATTTGTGTTTGTTTTTCTTTGGTTTATTAATGATATTTAACTAAATGGGGCGGTTTGGGGGCGAATCTTGTGCTTCCTACTTATATATAATGTCTTTATCGGATATTCTTTTCATCGTTTTTTTTCTTCATCGGATTTTTTTCATCGGATTACGCGGAATTATCGGATACATTCTTGCTGCACGGATTACGCACGGAATTTAAACGGAAAGCGACCTGTTCGGTCGTGGAACTGGAACTGCGTGACCTTATAACATGTGGTTTAAGTCGCCAGTTGCATGAATTTTGCGTTAAATTCATTAAAAAAAATCACAGAAATATTGGGGATTACAAATATTTTGTTACCTTTGCCCTTGATTATGAAAATATGAACTAACGATTGAGAAATATGACACTAGTCATTTTAACCATACTGATTCTGGCCTGCGTGCTCATTGCAACTGAGAACGTGACCAAAGTAAACCGTGCTGCCGTGGCTATCTTCGCCGGAACGGTGGGATGGGTGCTGTATATATGCTTCGGTATGGACTTCGTAACTAGCGAGCATTCAGCGGATTATACACGCTTTCTCAATTTCAGCGACATGGAATCAACCAGTACTTCCGTCAAGTACTTCATCTCCCGACACATCTTCCTCCCACAGGTGGGTAGGGCAGCGGAGATCGTGATGTTTCTGCTCGCTACGATGACGATCGTAGAAATCCTCAACAACAACGGCTGCTTCGACTTCGTGCGACAGTTGCTTCGTACTCGCAACAGCAAGAAGATGCTATGGACTCTCGCCATCGTTACATTCCTGATTTCCATCAATCTCGATAACCTCACCACCACCGTGATGATGCTCACCATGATGCACGGTGTCATCCCAAGCAGAAGACAGAGAATGGTGTATGGAAGCGCCATCCTCCTAGCTGCCAACTGTGGCGGTGCTCTCACCGTGATTGGTAACCCGGAAGGTCTGGTACTCTGGAATTCAGGGGCTGTTACAGCCACCGTTTTCTCCTTTTCATTACTCCTCCCTTGTCTTGCAGCGTGGTTGATTCCAACCCTGCTGATGCAGCGTATGCTGCCGGAAAGACTTGATACAGAGTGGATTGTGATGCCTTTCCGTGGCGATGATACCCGCCTGAACAAGTGGCAGAGATTGCTGATGCTCCTCGTGGGAATCGGCGGTCTGTGGTTTATCCCTACCTTCCATAACATCACCAAGCTCAGTCCGTTCCTGGGTGCCCTGTGCGTGCTCAGCGTACTCTGGATTGTGAACGAAATCTTCAATCGCAAGCTCATGAATATGGATGCATGGTGGAGCGTCGTACCCCTGGAGTGCTGCAATACGGTGTGATTCAGATGATTCTCTTCGTGATGGGAATGATTCTCGCCGTGAGCGTGGTGAAGGAAACGGGTGCTTTCTATGACCTCTCCAACTGGCTGGGAACCAGTGAGGAGCACCCTAATGTATGGCTGCATGGCGTGGCTGCCGGAGTGCTGAGTACGGTACTCGACAACTTTGCCACTGCTATGAACTTCTTCTCATTGCAAGATGTGATGGGATTGGGCGACCCTACCTATGCTATGGATTCGGTGTATAATACCAACGGTCTCTACTGGCAGGTAATCGCTTACTGCGTAATGGCAGGAGGCAATGTGCTGGGCATCGGTACCATCAGCGGTCTTGCCCTGATGAAGATGGAGCACATGCGCATGGGCTGGTTCTTCCGCAATATCGGATGGAAGGCCCTCGTGGGTGGCGTGGCTGGCCTCGCTATCCTCTGGCTCTCGCACACCCTGATGGGAGGAGCCGTTTACTTAATGATTTAAAAACTATATCTGAAGAAGAAAAAGAAAGAATCAGACGACGAAAGAGATTCTGAAGAAAAAGGGGATGTAACACGCATCCCGCAGCCAATAAGAAAGCATATTTTTTTATTATTATTGTATCAATTAGATTTAATATAAAATATAAAGTATAATATAATAAGGTATATATAGTTATGGCAAAGATTAAGACTATAGGTATTTTGACTTCTGGAGGTGATGCTCCTGGTATGAACGCAGCGATCCGTGCGGTGACCCGTTCGGCTATCTACAACGGATTCAACGTGAAGGGTATCTATCGTGGTTACGATGGACTGATCAACGACGAGATCAAGCCTTTCACTACTGAGAACGTGAGCGGTATCATCGGTACCGGAGGTACGATGCTGAAGACTGCACGTTCTAAGGAATTCATGACCGAGGAAGGTCGCCAGAAGGCATACGAGAATATTCAGAAAGAGGAAATCGATGCTTTGGTAGTAATCGGAGGTAACGGTTCGCTCACCGGTGCAATGAACTTCGCACGCGAGTTTGACATCTGCTGCATCGGTCTTCCTGGCACTATCGACAACGACCTCTATGGCACAGATAATACCATCGGTTACGATACAACCATGAACACCATCGTAGAGTGCGTGGACCGTATCCGTGATACTGCGCAGAGCCACGAGCGTATCTTCTTCATCGAGGTAATGGGCCGTGATGCCGGATTCCTGGCACAGAATTCTGCCATCGCCAGCGGTGCAGAGGCTGCCATCATCCCTGAGGATTCTACCGATGTTGACCAGTTGGCTCAGTTCATGGAGCGCGGTATCCGCAAGTCTAAGAAGAGCTGTATCGTCATCGTGTCTGAGAGTCCTAAGTGCGGTGCGCTCTACTATGCCGACCGTGTGCGCAAGGAGTTCCCAGAGTTCGACGTGCGTGTATCTATTCTCGGTCACCTGCAGCGTGGTGGTCGCCCATCAGCCCGTGACCGTATCCTCGCCAGCCGTACCGGTTGCGGTGCCATCGAGGCTATCATGCAGGGTCAGCGCAATGTGATGATCGGTGTGCGCAACAATGAGGTGGTTTACGTGCCACTTTCAGAGGCTATCCGTTCAGACAAGCCATTCGACCGCAAGCTCATCAAGGTATTGGATGAGTTGAGCATCTAGTGCTGTTATCGGCATTACTAATAGTAAATGTATCAAAGGTAAAAATGGTTTAAACGGAATTAAAAAAGTTTTAAAACGGAGTAAAATACAGATAAAACTTCCAAAAAATTTGCAGCTTCCGTAAATTGTTGTTACTTTTGCAGCCGTATTCCGAGATTCGTGATATCGGACTCCGACATCACGAATCTCGAATACATAAAGAATGAAACATATATATAAAAATAAACTTTTAAACTAATAAGTTATGTCACAAGTAAGTGGACGCATCTCGCAGATTATCGGTCCGGTTATCGACGTATATTTCGATACCAAGGGCGAGAATCCTGAGAAGGTGCTTCCTAAAATTCACGAAGCTCTGAAGGTGAAACGCCCAGACGGACGCGACCTGGTCATCGAGGTGCAGCAGCACATCGGTGAGGATACAGTTCGCTGTGTCGCTATGGACAACACCGATGGCTTGCAGCGTGGCTTGGAAGTTGCCGTTACAGGCAACCCAATCATGATGCCGGCAGGAGAGCAGATCAAGGGCCGAATGATGAATGTAATCGGACAGCCTATTGATGGTATGAACGAATTGGACATGAAGGGTGCTTATCCTATCCACCGTGAGGCTCCGAAATTCGATGAGCTCTCTACGCACAAGGAGATGCTTGCCACCGGTATCAAGGTGATCGACCTGCTCGAGCCTTACATGAAGGGTGGTAAGATTGGTCTCTTCGGAGGTGCCGGTGTAGGTAAGACGGTGCTCATCATGGAGTTGATCAACAACATCGCCAAGGGACACAACGGCTACTCTGTATTCGCTGGTGTAGGTGAGCGTACCCGTGAGGGTAACGACTTGATTCGAGACATGCTCGAATCTGGCGTTATCAAGTATGGCGAGAAGTTCCGTAAAGCCATGGAAGAGGGTAAGTGGGACCTCTCACTCGTTGACCCTGAGGAGCTTGCCAAGAGTCAGGCTACCCTGGTGTATGGTCAGATGAATGAGCCTCCTGGGGCACGTGCTTCAGTAGCGCTTTCCGGATTGACCGTAGCCGAGGAGTTCCGTGACCACGGAGGCAAGAACGGTGAGGCTGCCGACATCATGTTCTTCATCGATAACATCTTCCGTTTCACCCAGGCTGGTTCTGAGGTGTCTGCGCTCTTAGGTCGTATGCCATCAGCCGTAGGTTATCAGCCAACACTGGCTTCTGAGATGGGTGCCATGCAGGAGCGAATCACTTCTACCAAGAATGGTTCCATCACCTCAGTACAGGCCGTTTATGTGCCTGCCGATGACTTGACCGACCCTGCTCCAGCCACCACCTTTACTCACCTGGATGCCACCACAGAGCTTTCACGTAAGATTGCATCTCTGGGTATCTATCCTGCCGTAGATCCGCTGGGTTCTACCTCTCGTATCCTCGATCCGCTGATTGTGGGCAAGGCTCATTACGACTGTGCGCAGCGAGTAAAGCAGTTGCTGCAGCGTTACAACGAGTTGCAGGATATCATCGCCATCCTCGGTATGGATGAGCTTTCTGATGAGGATAAGTTGACCGTGAACCGTGCACGCCGTGTACAGCGTTTCCTGAGTCAGCCATTCACCGTAGCAGAGCAGTTCACCGGTTTGAAGGGTGTGATGGTACCAATCGAAGAGACTATCAAGGGCTTCAACGCCATCCTCGACGGCGAGGTAGACGACCTGCCAGAGCAGGCATTCCTCAACGTAGGTACTATCGAGGATGCGAAGGAGAAGGCTAAGCAGTTGCTCGCAGCAGCACAGGCGTAATCTTTAAATCCACGGCTTATGTTACAGCTAAAGATAGTATCTCCTGAGAAAGTAGTCTTCCAGGGTGAGGTAGAGAGCGTACTGGTTCCGGGAACCCTCGGCTCGTTCGAGATTCTCAAGGATCACGCACCTATCATCTCTTCGCTCGAAATGGGCAAGGTGGAATACACCACCAAGGAAGGCAAGCAGGCAATGAATATCAAGGGCGGATTCGTGGAATGTAAGAAAAACGAAGTAAGCCTCTGCGTAGAAGTTTAAAAAATAGAATTTATGGAAAAAGATGAAAAGATGCGCTTGCAGGCTATCAGGCAGGCAGGTATCAAGTACAAGCAGATTTCTCTGTGGATGACAGCAGCCATGGCGCTCGCCATCCTCTTCAGCTGCAGAATCTCTGCAAAATGCGATGATATTATTGCCCAGGTGGTTAACCCGCTGATAGTGAGTGCGATATTCTCACTCGTTGCAAGTACTGCTTATGGCGAAGCCTGGAAGGCTGTGGCTAAATCATCTCCCGCCAATCTCGCCAAGTTCTACCTGGCGGCACTGGTCATCAAGATGGTAGCCGGCACCCTGGTGTTTCTCATCTACGTGCTGACATGCGACAAGCAGAACATCCTGGGATTCACCGTCATCTTCGCCCTGTTCTATGTCATGCTTCTCGTGTTCGACTGCATCTACTTCGCTCGGGTAGAGAAAAAGAGCCGTCTCTCTTAATGCGGCTCCAAGACAAATAATTAATAAACAAAGTAAGAATTAAAGAATATGAAACATCTCAAACAATTCCTCTTGATGGCGATGCTGCTCTTCACGCTGGCGCCAGTGCAGGTGTCGGCAAAGGAAAACATCGACGTGAAAGAGATATTGTGGGGTCATATCAAGGATTCTTATGAATGGCATATCACTAAGGTGGGAGACCATCCCGTAGTGATTCATCTGCCTGTCATCGTGAACACCACTACAGGCTGGCACGTGTTCTGCAGCAGCGAATTCTCGGAAGAGAAGGATGCCAACGGAGACCGTCCGGGACCTTTCAACCTGGTGATCAAGAACGGTGATGCGCAGACGAATCCCAACAAGATAGTAGAGAAGGTGGGAGGTCAGGAGGTTCGTCCTCTCGACATCTCCATCACGAAGACCGTTTGCGTGCTCTTCATCGATGCTATCATCCTGTTGCTGTGTATCCTGATTCCAGCCAGCTGGTGCAGGAAGCACAAAGTGGATGACCCTGCACCAAAGGGATTTACAGGACTGATACACATGTTCGTCATGTCGGTATATGATGATGTGATCAAGGCTACACTGGGTAAGGAAGCTCCAAAGTACGCACCATGGTTGCTTACCTGCTTCTTCTTTATCTTCGTAGCCAACATCATGGGTATCGTACCGTTCCCTCCGGGTGGTGGTAACCTGACGGGTAATATCGCCTGCACCGCATTCTTCGGTGTAACGACATTCCTGATCACCAACTTCACCGGTACGAAGGAATACTGGAAGGAAATCTTCTGGCCGGACGTACCAACGTGGTTGAAGGTGCCAGTGCCACTGATGCCATTCATCGAGCTCTTCGGAATCTTCACGAAACCGTTGGCTTTGATTATCCGACTCTTCGCCAACATGATGGCTGGCCACGCTATCGCTCTTGCGTTTGCGGCTATTATTTTCATTATGTTCAACATCAGTGAGAATATGCTGGCTAACTATTTGGCAGGTACGGGTATGACAATTGTGAGTGTTGCGATGAGTGTCTTCATGATGCTCCTCGAAATATTGGTAAGCTACATCCAGGCATTGGTATTCACCATGCTGAGTGCAGTATTCATCTCGCTGGCTCACGTACAGCCTCATGAGGCTGAGCCAGAAATCATCAAATAGAATTTAAATAAAGAAAATATTAACAACTTAAATTATAAGATTATGTTATCACTTTTATTAGCAGCAGATGCTCTCGCAAAGTTAGGTGCCGCAATCGGCGCAAGTTTGGCCGCTATTGGCGCAGGTATTGGTATCGGTCGTATTGGTGGCCAGGCTATGGACGCTATGGCTCGCCAGCCAGAGAAGATGGGCGATC
Organism: Prevotella sp. AM34-19LB; assembly: GCF_003468525.1. NCBI lineage: Bacteria > Pseudomonadati > Bacteroidota > Bacteroidia > Bacteroidales > Prevotellaceae > Prevotella > Prevotella sp. AM34-19LB. The sequence continues at coordinate 70,345 of NZ_QSIG01000013.1, forward strand.
TCCGTTCTTCTATGATCATCGCAGCTGCGTTGGTTGAGGGTGTTGCGTTCTTCGCAGTCATCATCGCCATCTTGGCTATCGTTATGTAATAATAGGAATATCACCCTTCCCGCCACGATTCATTCGCAAATCTTGCAGAATGTTCTCCGATATCTGATGCTCTCGGAATCTGTTCTGCGGTTTGCGGGCGGGAGGGTGACCTTTTCCAGAGTTAGTTAAAATAAAACGTTTAAGTAAAACTTTAACCAGTATATATGGATTTATTGATTCCTGATAGCGGTTTGCTTTTCTGGATGACAGTCGTTTTCCTGATTGTTTTCGTCATCTTGAGAAAGGCTGGTTTCGGAGCCATCGTCAAGATGGTGACTGAGCGCAAGGCCTTCATCGACGAGAGCCTGAAGAAAGCGCACGAAGCCAACGAGAAGCTTGCCAATATCCAAAAAGAAGGTGAATCCATCTTGCAGGAAGCTCGCGAGAAGCAGGCTGCCATCCTCAAGGAGGCTGCCGATACCCGCGATGCCATCGTAGAGAAAGCACAGGACAAGGCTCGCGAAGAGGGCGCTCGTCTGCTCTCTGACGCCAAGGCGCAGATTGAGACCGAGAAGCAGAATGCCATCCGCGAAATCCGTGGACAGGTAGCCGAGCTCTCTGTACAGATTGCAGAGAAGGTGCTCAAGGCTAAGCTCTCTGACGACAAGGCACAGATGGATATGATAAATCGACTGCTGGACGAGGTTTCTTCTGACAACAAATAGTAAAGCTTATGGATATAGGTGTAATATCGGTGCGTTATGCCCGTGCCCTCATCAAGGCCGCACTTGGCATGAAGCTCGAAGATCAGGTGTACCAGGAGATGCAGACGCTCTACAAGAGCTACATCGACGTGCCTGAACTGAGATTTACGATAGACAACCCTATGCTTTCCAAGGACAAGAAGCAGGCGCTTCTCACTACAGCCCTGGGTAAGAACCCATCGGATCTGAGCAAGAAGTTCATCGCACTCGTCCTGAAGGAGGATAGGGAGAGCACCCTGCAATTCATGGCTGCTTCGTATATCACTCTTTACAGGAAACAGAAGAACATCATCCGCGGTAAGCTGATCACCGCCACTGCCGTTGATGCCTCTACAGAGGACAAGATGCGCAAGATGGTGGAGCAGAGAACGCAAGGTACTGTGGAGTTCAAGACTGAGGTGAACCCTGATCTGATCGGTGGGTTCATCCTTGAGTATGATACTTACAGAATGGATGCGAGCGTGAAGACCAAGCTCAACAACATTCTGACACAGCTCAAAAAGTAAAAACAATTAAAGTAAATAACAACATGTCAGATAAAATTAAACCAAGTGAGGTGTCTGAAGTGCTTCAGCAGCAGCTCCAGGAGGTGAATGGCTCTCAGCAGTTTGACGAGGTGGGTACTGTGCTTACCGTCAGCGATGGCGTGGCTCGTATCTACGGTCTGCGCAATGCAGAGGCTAATGAGCTTCTTGAGTTCGAGAACGGCACGATGGCTATCGTCATGAACCTTGAGGAAGACAATGTAGGTTGTGTCCTCCTGGGTCCTACTGCTGGCATCAAGGAGGGACAGAGCGTGAAGCGTACTCACCGTATCGCTTCTATCCGCGTGAACGACAATTTCTTAGGTCGTGTCGTTAACCCTCTGGGTCAGGCTATCGATGGTCTCGGTGATATCGATCTCACGGGTGCTTTCGAGATGCCGCTGGACCGCAAGGCTCCTGGTGTGATCTATCGTCAGCCAGTAAAGGAACCTCTCCAGACTGGTTTGAAGGCTGTCGATTCCATGATTCCTATTGGTCGTGGACAGCGTGAGTTGATTATCGGCGACCGTCAGACTGGTAAGACTGCAATCGCAGTGGATACCATCATCAACCAGAAGAGTTTCTATGAGGCAGGCAAGCCTGTATATTGTATCTATGTAGCCATCGGTCAGAAAGCATCTACCGTTGCAGCATTGGTACAGAACCTGAAGGAGCACGGCGCCCTGCCATATACCATCATCGTAAGTGCTACCGCTGCCGATCCTGCAGCCATGCAGTATTACGCACCATTCGCCGGTGCAGCCATCGGTGAGTACTTCCGCGACCGCGGTTACTCAGCCCTCGTAGTATATGATGACTTGAGTAAGCAGGCTGTGGCTTATCGTGAGGTATCATTGATCCTCCGCCGTCCATCAGGACGTGAGGCTTATCCTGGTGATGTGTTCTATCTCCACTCTCGTCTGTTGGAGCGTGCCGCTCGTATCAACGACCAGCAGGAGGTAGCCGAGCAGATGAACGACCTTCCTGAGTGCCTGAAGGGCAAGGTGAAGGGTGGCGGTTCCTTGACAGCCTCCCAATCATCGAGACCCAGGCTGGTGACGTTTCTGCATACATCCCAACCAACGTGATTTCCATCACCGACGGTCAGATCTTCCTGGAGACCGACCTCTTCAACCAGGCTTCCGCCCAGCTATCAACGTAGGTATCTCTGTATCTCGTGTAGGTGGTTCTGCCCAGATCAAGAGTATGAAGAAGGTGGCTGGTACCCTGAAGATTGATATGGCTCAGTATCGTGAGCTGGAGGCTTTCTCTAAGTTCTCTAGCGATATGGATGCCGTAACAGCGATGACACTGGACCGTGGTAGAAAGAACGACAAGTTGCTGATTCAGCCTCAGTATCGCCCTATGCCAGTGGGCGAGCAGGTGGCTATCCTCTATTGTGGTGTGCACGGATTGATGCACGACGTGCCAATGGATAAGGTACGCGAGTGCCAGGATCAGTTCCTCGACGCTATGCGCAGCCAGCACGCCGATGTAATCGAAACTTTGGCTGATGGTAAGCTCACCGACGATTGCATTGCGGTGATTGAGGAAACCATGGCTAATGTAGCAGGACAATATAAAGCGTAATAGCCTATGCCGTCGTTAAAAGAGATTAAGACTCGCATCGCCAGCGTCAACAGTACCCGTAAGATTACGAGTGCGATGAAGATGGTGGCATCCAGCAAGTTGCATCATGCTCAGGTAGCTATCCAGAATATGCTGCCTTATGAGAATATGCTGGAGCATATCCTGAAGAGCTTCCTGGTGAGTACTCCGAATGTGGACCATGAATTGCAGGTGGAGCACAAGGAAATCAAGCGTGTGGCTCTCATCGTATATAGCTCTAACAGCAGCTTGTGTGGTGGTTTCAACTCCAACGTCATCAAGATGATGATTCAGGCGGTGGACGAGTATAAGGCTCATGGCATTGACGACATCACGGTATATCCTATCGGCAGAAAGGTGGCTGAGAAGGCACAGAAGCTGGGTTTGAAGATTGGCGGTAACTTCATGGATCTCGCCGATCATCCTAATTCCAGTGCTTGTGCCGACATCGCCCGCAAGCTTGCCAAGCAGTATGCTGCTGGCGAACTCGACAAGGTGGAGATGATCTATCACCACTTCAAGAGTGCCGGTTCGCAGATCCTGACCCAGAAGACTTTACTGCCTATCGACCTCAGCACTGAGGCGATAGGAGAGGACAACGACCGTGACCTCACATCGAATGTGGTTACGGCAAAGGCTCAGGAGTATCTGCGCAAGAAGCAGGCTAGTGAGGATGAAAGACAGCGTGCAGAGGCACATCCTCTGAACGACGACTTCATCGTGGAGCCGGATCTGGAGACTGTATTGGGAGTCTTGATTCCTAAGCAGCTTCATCTGATGGTTTACACTGCTTTGTTGGATAGTCAGGCGAGTGAGCATGCAGCCCGTATGGTTGCCATGCAGACTGCTACGGATAATGCCGATGAACTCTTGCGTGAACTCAATCTGCAGTACAACAAGAGTCGTCAACAGGCCATTACGAATGAATTGCTGGATATTGTGGGAGGTAGCGTAAATAATTAATAATTAAATACCAAAATTCCCCGTTTTATCATAAAAAAAGAGGTAACTTCCCGTTTTGGGGTGGTTACCTCTTTTTTTATGTCTTATGTCTTATGTCTTATGTCTTATGTCTTATGTCTTATGTCTTATGTCTTATGTCTTATGTCTTATGTCTTATGTCTTATGTCTTATGTCTTAT
>NZ_QSIG01000130.1:0-772 GCF_003468525.1 Prevotella sp. AM34-19LB
TGATAGCTTCTACTCACATCCTCGTCTATCACCCCCGAAAGCTGCTCCATGTTAGAAGGCAGCGTGGCGAACATCAGTTCCGGATTGGCTATCCAGTCGCCGCCAAGCTCATCCAGGCGGTATTTCAAGCCCTTCACCGATTGATAGGTCTGCGCAAATTTGGGTCCTATAAACATTGTCCATTTAGAATATGGAAATTCTATTCCATAATCCAAGCTGGCATTCATATCATAGCTGTTCTGTCTGCTGTCGTTGTAATAGTTACGCAAATCCTTCTCGCCAGTCTTGAAATACTCATTGCGGTTCAGGCTGAAAGACTCGTTTGGCTTGGAGCTGGTATACATTCCAGACATGCCCAGAGTTATTCTGTCACCCCATGGCAACTTATACCACGCCAGAGCTTGCTGACTACCTGTGAATGCATGCACTTTTGAGCGTGACTGATAGAGCGACCGGTTGGTGATGATGTCATGCAAGCTGCCACTAACATTCTGTGCAAAGGTAGAATCGATGGTCTGCCTGATATCACCCCATCTTTCAGGGTTGGCAGAATAGGTAGCACTACGGTTTGTCGATGAAGTCTTTCTGTCGGAGTAGTCGATACGGGTATCCAACCATACTCCCAACTTTCCATCCACCTGAAAGTTATTGTAGAGGTTGAAACTATGGTTGTCGCTGCGCGAATCACTGATACTTCTACCGAAGATATTGCCTGTAGAGGCAAAATTCTCCTGCGAACTGTGGGTCAAGTCATGCGTATTGTCCCAAGCAA
>NZ_QSIG01000131.1:0-771 GCF_003468525.1 Prevotella sp. AM34-19LB
ATTACGAAATGAAAGAGGTGCATGTTACGATAGATCCAGTCATGGATGCAGAGCTTTTGAAGACGTTGCGTCTCTTCGGGACTCGTACCTGTATACGTTACAGCATGGAACCCATCAAGTTCATCAAGACCGTGTATCACATCAACACTTATACGGATGGAAGTATCATGTATCCGGGGAAGACTCCGCCGGCTCTGCTGTTGAATTCTTCCTATTCACCTTCCTTTGCAGCAGGTCTCCTGCAGATGCGATACATCTATTCCATGCCGGTAGAGCGAATTACCAAATACTTTGCCGACAATGGGTTTACGTTAAGGAAAGCTACGGCAAACAAGCTGATTGCCAGAAGTGCCGATGTACTGGAAAACTTCTATAAGGCTATCTGCCAAGTAGTGTTGCAGCAGGATTATGTCTCGGCAGACGAGACATATCATAAAGTGCTGCTAGCCAAGACAAAGCCTACGGACAAGGGTTCGAAGAAAGGCTACCTCTGGCTGTAAGTGCGCCTGAACTGGGACTTGTCTTCTTCGTATATGAGGATGGTTCACGTTCTGAGCAGGTCATACTTAACGTATTCTCTGATTATAAAGGTACCATACAGAGTGATGCATATGCTCCTTACCGGAAACTGGAGTCGGATGCTTATCCTGACATTATGAGAATCGCCTGCCTACAGCATGTCAAGAGAGACTTCATCGACTGCGGCAAGGAGGACAAGGATGCTCAGAAAGTCGTAGATATCATCAACAGATTTTATCGAGAAGACAAAAA
>NZ_QSIG01000132.1:0-751 GCF_003468525.1 Prevotella sp. AM34-19LB
TGGAATAGGCAATCAAAGTATAAGCTGTTCCTTCTATATCTTTCATCTCCATCTTCTCCATTCGAGTGAGGTCAAGATTCTTCATATCAATCTTGCCATCCTTGGTCTTGGGGCGACCACGTTTTCCAGTACGTGGACCAGTATAGACATAAAAGAGACAAGCATTGTCACGAAAGCGGCTTATCAAAGAGAAACCTTCTTTCTTTATCCCATTAACAAATGTACTTGTAGAGAAGTAAGCATCTGCAACTATGAGGGTTGAGAGTTTAAGAAGTTCCTTGCGGTAACGCTTAATGACGCTGATATAGAAATCTACCATAGTCTTGTTTCTAAGACTCAGTTCTTTATTATTTAGCGACTGGTGGGCTTTTAACATCATGCAGTCTTTGGTATCAATATCAATGAGTCCAATACCCATGATTTCGAGACCATGTTTAACAGACTGTGCACATCCCGACCAAAAACGACCGATATGTGGAGTCTTCTTGCCAGCTTTGCTGATGTAACTGGGATCAATGGCAATAGCCCATCTTCCCTGTTTACCAAAGAAGCGCTTGGCAAGTGAGACATTAAGTTTGAGCCAGTCTATGCTTTTCGACTTTTTTAAGCCGAATGCGTTGCGATAGGTTTGCTCAACATGCGAGCCATACCTCCCCATTTGGGTGAAATTTATCTTTCTTGGTATTACCATGAACAAAATTATCACCTCGATGAGTATTTTCTCGAAACTTTTTGTTAACTTTGCAGCCGA
>NZ_QSIG01000134.1:0-695 GCF_003468525.1 Prevotella sp. AM34-19LB
ATGACCAGTGCCCTATTGCGTTTAAGCAAGAAAGGCTACATCATCCGAAGTGACAGATATGAAATAGAAGACCCATTCTTCAGGAAATGGATACTCAAGAATATGATTGGGTAAGATTATATACTGAGAAATCGCCAGCGAAGCTTTACTACTGCTTCGCTGGCGATTTTATTCCATATCAAACGCATTTTAGTTTCCCAATTCCAACTGATTCTTTACAAGGTTATAATATGCCCCTCGATTGGCGGTCAATGACTCATGGTTGCCTACCTCAACCACCTTTCCCTGGTTGAGGACTACGATTTGGTCGGCATTCTTTACCGTACTCAGGCGATGAGCAACAATCACAACCGTCTTGCCTTGATAGAACTTATCCAAGTTCTCCACGATATTACGCTCATTGTTAGCATCGAGCGAGTTGGTTGCCTCGTCCAGGAAGATATAGTCAGGATTCTTATAAACAGCTCTCGCTATCAGGATGCGCTGCTTCTGTCCCTGGCTCAGTCCTACGCCATCACGCCCAATCTTGGTGTTGAACTTCAGCGGCAAGGCCATCACATAATCCTTGATGCAAGCTATCTCAGCGGCTCTCATCAAACGGTCTTCATCTATCTCTGCATCATCCACAGCTATGTTGCGCCCGATGCTCTCCGAGAAGATGACACCCTCCTGCATCACCACGCCACACTGTCGGC
>NZ_QSIG01000135.1:0-695 GCF_003468525.1 Prevotella sp. AM34-19LB
ATGACCAGTGCCCTATTGCGTTTAAGCAAGAAAGGCTACATCATCCGAAGTGACAGATATGAAATAGAAGACCCATTCTTCAGGAAATGGATACTCAAGAATATGATTGAGTAAGATTATATACTGAGAAATCGCCAGCGAAGCTTTACTACTGCTTCGCTGGCGATTTTATTCCATATCAAACGCATTTTAGTTTCCCAGTTCCAACTGATTCTTCACAAGGTTATAATATGCCCCTCGCTTAGCGGTCAAAGATTCATGGTTGCCAATCTCAACCACCTTTCCCTGGTTGAGGACTACGATTTGGTCGGCATTCTTTACCGTACTCAGGCGATGAGCAACTATCACAACCGTCTTGCCTTGATAGAACTTATCCAGGTTTTCCACGATATTACGCTCGTTGTTGGCATCTAGCGAGTTGGTGGCCTCGTCCAGGAAGATATAGTCAGGATTCTTATAAACCGCCCTTGCTATCAGGATGCGCTGCTTCTGTCCCTGGCTCAGTCCCACACCATCACGCCCTATCTTGGTGTTGAACTTCAGCGGCAAGGCCATCACATAATCCTTGATGCAAGCTATCTCAGCTGCTCTCATCAAACGGTCTTCATCTATCTCTGCATCATCCACAGCTATGTTGCGCCCGATGCTCTCCGAGAAGATGACACCCTCCTGCATCACCACGCCACACTGTCGGC
>NZ_QSIG01000136.1:0-685 GCF_003468525.1 Prevotella sp. AM34-19LB
AGACAAGATGAACTGCTTACTGGTCAATGCCCTGCTTGCTACTGGTCAATTGAAATCCGGTCAAGAGTATGATTTTGACTTTGACCATCAGTTCATTGAAACAGAGAAGCATGATGCAAAACCAACCTACAAGAAGTTCCTGGGCTATAGTCCAGGTGTGGCAGTCATTAACGACATGATTGTCGGTATTGAAAATAGAGACGGCAACACAAACGTGCGCTTCAACCAAAGAGAGACTTTGGAAAGAATCTTCAAGCGACTGGAGGCATCAGAAGTATATATATCCCGTGCCCGCATGGATTGCGGCTCATGCTCGGAGGAAATCGTAGATATGGTAGAGGCTCATTGCAGGCATTTTTATATTCGTGCCAACAGATGCTCTTCCTTCTACGATTCCATGTTTGCCTTGACTGGATGGAAAACTGTTGAAATCAACGGTATTGAATTTGAGCTGAATTCCATCCTTGTTGAGAAATGGAAAGGAAAACCGTATCGTCTTGTCATACAGAGACAAAGGCGAATAGAGGGAGACCTTGACATTTGGGAAGGCGAATATACCTACAGATGTATACTGACTAACGATTACAAGTCGAGTGCAAGAGACATTGTGGAATTCTACAATCTTCGTGGTGGCAAGGAACGCATCTTCGATGACATGAACAATGGCTTTGGCTGGAATCGGTTG
>NZ_QSIG01000137.1:0-678 GCF_003468525.1 Prevotella sp. AM34-19LB
CTTTTACCCAGTCAACTTTCTTATTTCTAAGAAGTTAACCGCTTCTTGTACTACTTGTCTGTTTATGTAAAATCTTTCAAAGAACTCTTTCTTTATGTTGCTAAGAGAAGTGATTTCTCAAAAGCGAGTGCAAAAGTACAACAAAAAACTGAACCCACCAAATAATTCACAAGAAAAGTTCGCATTTTAACAGTATTTTAACACTTAGGTGGTAAAAAAGGGCTATTTTAGCCTTAACCAAGTGTTTTTCCATATTTTTATGAGCAGCAAAGAATCTGCGTCATCCAAGACCGAACATGTCTAAAATCTGTGTACATCTGGGAAATCTGTGGGAAAACGAAAAAAGCCTCAGAAATCTTTCGAAATCTGAGGCTCTTGATAAAAGAAGGCGGCTACCTACTCTCCCGCATTGCATTGCAGTACCATCGGCGCAAGTGAGCTTAACTTCTCTGTTCGGAATGGGAAGAGGTGGAACCTCACCGCAATAACCACCTGATAATGGGTTATGACGTATTTGCACACAAGCAAACTGTATTTGATAGTAAAGAACCACCGTCCCTCCCGATTCAATCGAGAGTCAACAGCTGAAACTATGAACTTTCCTAAAGAAAGTGTTCGGGCAATTAGTAATGCTCGGCTTTGACATCGCTGTCTTTACACCTGCATCCTATCAACGTC
>NZ_QSIG01000138.1:0-635 GCF_003468525.1 Prevotella sp. AM34-19LB
GGGGGAGGCCGTCCGAAAACTTAATTAGGGAAGCAAACAACTGAATTGGGCATTTTTCTTTTGCTCTTTATAGTTAATTAACCTCGTATCTTCTTGATTCTCAATTATTTTATGTATCTTTGTAGTAAAAAACAAGAATGATATGGCATATAAAAAAGGACAAGATAGACGACAGAGGGTTCTTTTCCCTGATTGCATTGACGAGTATGTAGAGGCTGACGCCCCTGTTCGCTTGTTTGACGCTTTTGTCGATAATCTCAAAATGGATGAACTGGGATTCGTCCGCAGTACTCCTGCAGAGACAGGTACTCCTGGATATGATCCTCGCGATCTCCTCAAGCTCTATATTTATGGTTACTTCTATCAGGTACGTTCCTCTCGCAAACTTGCTCGTGAGTGCAAGTGTAACGTAGAGGTAATGTGGCTGCTCAACAAGCTGACTCCAGACTTTCGTACAATCTCCGATTTCCGGAAGAACAACAAGAAGGCTATTACTAAAGTTTTTAAAGAGTTCAACAAGTTTTGCATGGGACTGAAGCTCTTTTCCAAGTCGTACATCTCTATTGATGGAAGCAAGTTTAAGGCTGTAAATGCTAAAGACAACAACCTTACTCTAAGCAAACTCGATGACCGAA
>NZ_QSIG01000139.1:0-610 GCF_003468525.1 Prevotella sp. AM34-19LB
ATACGAAAAATATTTCATATATGCAAATATATAATGTTAATATTCAATAAGTTATAGTGATACACCATAGATATTGACGAGTAAAAGATTTAATGCGTCTGCCCTGTAGAAAGGCTTCTTTGTATCGGATGACCCGGGTCATCCATATAGATGACGGGAGTGAGCCATATAGATGACCCGAGTCATCCATATAGACGAGCTTAATCATCCAGCCGATAAATCGTCCCTTTTTGCCTGCCAATATCTATCCCTCATCCTTCTGGTTACTATGCTTCATCCCAACATTCATAACAAAGACACCCGCTATTCATTATCAAGACGCTCACTATTCCCTATCGGAGCAAGGCACATCGCCATATTTAAGCTTAGCCATCAATCAATAGTTCGTTAATAATTCAATAATGTGCTAAGCAGCTATACGCTGTAAGCACGAGAGATCTTTGAAAATCTTGCTAATTAAAGTTCGGTTCGGGGTGTACCCGCTTGCTTTAAAAATTCGTTTCACCAGATAAATGTTGGTCATCAGTGACTTGAATGAAGACATAGAATATTCCATTCCCATCTCCTTCATAGTTACCTTGGCAACATTTAGTGATGTGAACGAAGCATT
>NZ_QSIG01000014.1:0-70265 GCF_003468525.1 Prevotella sp. AM34-19LB
GATCACTTCATGCTCTTCCGAAACTATGCTAAGCAAACACCAGGACTGTTTACCCGAATCATCGGGAAAATCAGCGCATTTACAGTCTTGCAATATATTAATTATGTAACAACAGACCGATTGGCAGGGTTAAGTATGCGCTAAATTAATTCCGCCAACGGGTTTTATGTTATTTCTTATTGTGAATTTGTGAATACTTCTGCTTTCAGTTTTCATTTCTGAATAGCGTTTATTTTCAGCTTTCATTTCTGAATTGCGCTGCAAAGATACTGCAAAAAACTGGTTTCTGCAAGAGGGCACTTGGGGGTAAGATGGTTACTGGGAGGTAACTATTGCGTGGGAATGGGAGAAAGAAAAATGAAGCGTTAACTTAGATTAACTTGGTATGTTTGGTTTCTTTTCGGATATTAGTTACTTTTGTAGCCTATTGCAGAATATTATAGAGTTTTGCAGAACATTATTGCAGAATATTATAGATTATAGTAGAATATAAAGAAGATAGATTATGGCAAGAATGATAAAAGAAATGGTAGTGCAGGACTGTCCCATCCGTAACGTTCTGGCGCGCGTTTGCGACAAGTGGTCGCTACTGGTAATCTACACCCTGAAATATCATCAGGATGGTCCCCTCCGGTTTAATGCCCTGCGTAAGCTGATTCCGGATATTTCGCAGAAAATGCTTACCAGCACGTTAAAATCGCTGGAGGCTGATGGCTATGTTATCCGCAAGGCTTATGCCGAAGTGCCGCCAAGAGTGGAGTATTCTCTCGCACCCCGTGCTGAAACCCTTATTCCTATTATGGATCATCTGATAGAATGGGCGTTGGATAACATGGCTGTGATTCTGAAGGATAGGGAGAAGGCTGTAGGCTGATAATAAACTGAGTCCACTTTAAAAAGTCATTTTAGATAATTTCTTCAAATGTAATCATCTGATAATCAAATGGCGTTTTGTTGGATAAAGAACCAAAAACTTCTTTTTAAAGTGAGCTCAATTAGTTATTAATGATTAGTTATTAATTAGTCGGCATAGTTTGTTTTACATAGCAAGAAATCCAAGCCGGAGAATCATCTCTAGCTTGGATTTCTTCTGTTTTATCATCGAATGTTTGTCTTAATCTCAGTCTTAATCTTAGTCTCTGTCTTAATCTTAGTCTCAGTCTCAATCTTAGTCATCATCCCAATCATCATCCCAATCTCTATAGTGCTTCCATTTCTTCTTGTCATGCTTCCACTTCTTGTCGTGCTTGTGATGTTTGTGATGCTTGCCCGGCTTTCCTGGTCCATAAGTTACATGGGTTCCGCCTGGCCATTCTGGTCTTCCGTAGCTGCACTCAGGGCGAGGGCGGCGCTTGTCGTGTCCCCAGTTATGCTTTGGATACTTGGTGTAAATATGGTGAACATACACATGATTCTGCCAGCCGATAGGGCGATAGAAATAGTATGAGTTCTTGAATTTCTTCCATTGTCTGTCGGTCATCATGCGCTTAAGCTGCTTGTTGCGGTAATGCCAGCCGTAGGCATCGATGTCGCGATAGCTGCGGATGCCGTCCAGGTAGGTGAAGTTGATGTTCAGGAGATTGTTGCGCTGGGCGTTGCTCAATCCCAGTTCCACCACCATCTTATCTGTGATAAAACGAGCCTCTGCTTGAATATTTGTCAGTCTCTGAGCATTCATAGATGTTATCATCATCCATACTGCTACGATTGTCATCAGAATTCGTTTCATAACTATCTTCTCTTTAAAGGGTTATTACTGCATTTATTTTAATTGAAGAGGCTACTTGGAGCCGCTATCAACTTTTTGATGGTGCAAAGAAAGTGCAAACGAGCACAATGAAAGCTTGCTTTCAAATTGTCGAGTGCAGCTTTTCTTCTAACGCAGTGCAAAGATAGAGAGAATAGCTGAAAAAAGCAAAGGGAAAACCATAAACTAGCGTATGATTTTCCCTAAAAGCATTGGGGGAGATTCCCAGATTTTCAATTACCACTCTACCTTTTCGTTCAGGATATTGGAATCAGTTAATTTATAATTCCTGGCTTTTATCCAGAACCCTGTATTCCCAATCCTCAATAGTCCTTGTTTCTGTGCTGAAGCTGATGCCAATCTTTACGAGCTTTCTTTCATCAGCCTCGAAAGGAACCATGTAGCCTTTTTCGTCTATCTGGGCGAGGGCTTCCTTGGCAGGCTTGTTGATCTTTATCTCGAAGACGAAGATGGTGTGGGGCGAGAACATCACGGCATCGGCCCTGCCCCTGCAACTCTTCACCTGCGTGAGAACGGCTATGTTCATCATCGAAAGCATGATGTAGAAAACGGTTTCGTAATAATACTCGTTTTTCTGCATGTCTGCCAATACGTCTTTTCCGCCTTCTGGATAAGGAATAGAGGCGAAGTAGGATTTCATCAGCGTCATCGCCTTGTCGATGTTTCCATACACCAATGCCTGATAGAATCTTGCCGCAAAGCCCAGCGAAGTTCCGTCGCTCAAATTCGTGTAGAGCGGCAGCAGGTTTTCCATCAAGCCGGCCCTTACTTCCTTGTTTGGAATGCCGAGAAAGTAGCCTTTGGTGAGAGGGTCGTAGTCCTTGATGGTAAGGTAGCCGCTCTGATAGAGCAATGGCAGGGCATCCGTCATCTTCTCCGTAGGACGGTCGAATGAAGACGAGAAGGCGAAGACATTGTCCAGCTCCGTCACGTTAGTCTTGAATCTCTGCATCTGATTGATGAGATAGGTAGAAGTGCCCGATGCAAACCAGTAGTCCTCTATCTCGCCCGACGCCAAGGCTCGCATCAGACTGAACGGATTGAAGATGTCTGGGCTGTTTCTTGTGAAATGATAGCCGTCGTAATTCTCCTGAAGCATCCGTGCCATCTCTTCCTTGCTCACCCCATTGTGCTCCGCCATCAGTTCGATGTCCTGGCTCAGGGTGGTGGTGAGCTCCTCCTTGGTAATGCCGCAGATGGCAGCAAACTCTGGGTCCATGGAGATATTGGTCAGGTTGTTGATGGCGCTGAAGATGCTGAGCTGCGAGAACTTGGTGATACCCGTGATGAAGGCGAATCTCCAATACTTGTCACATTCCTTGATAGGAGTGTAGAATTCCTGCATGATGGTTCTTACTTGCTCTAATTTCTCTTTGTCGTGAAGAACATCGAGCAGAGGAGCGTCGTATTCATCTATGATGATAACGAGGTCTTTACCAGTCTTCTCTTTGATGGTCTTGATCAGCGTCGTCAATCTGTTTCCAGGGGTTTTTTTGCTGCGCTCTATTCCGTACTTCTTCTCGTAATCTTCAAGTTGTATGTCAAATTTCTCATCAAAATATTTGATGTCACAATACTTGAATGTAGACATGTCGAAGTGCAGGACAGGGTATTCTGTCCAATCCTTTTCCAAACCTTCGATGGCAAGCCCCTTGAACAGGTCTTTCTCGCCAGCGAAATAGGAATGGAGGGTTGTGCTCAGCAAGGATTTTCCGAAGCGGCGGGGACGACTGAGAAATACATACTTGTACTTCTTGGTCAACTTGTATATCAAGTCAGTTTTATCCACATACACGCATCCTCTCTTGATGATGTCGCTGAATGTCTGTATTCCCACAGGATAAATTCTTTCTACCATAGTCTTTGCATTTTTATTCTTTGTGGCAAAGTTACGAAAAGTTTTTGAAAAGGAAGTGATTTGGAAAAGAAAAAATGTGGTTCAGAGAAGAAAAAGTGGAGGCTTTTGCTGGAAAAGGGAAAATAATTCATTTTTTCTGTAGTTTGGGTAATGCGTGTTTTCGGGAATCTTCGTATCTTTGCACTCGGAAATCATGGTCATAATAGAATCATGATCATCATATAATCATAATAGAATTATAACTATAAGTATAAAAAACAAGTACAAAAAATGTATATTGAGAAAATAAAGTCGCCAGCCGACTTGAAGAAGCTGGATTTGAAGGAGCTGCAGGTGGTGGCTGATGAAACCAGACAGGCTGTGCTGAACCGTGTAAGCAAGCATGGCGGTCATGTGGGGCCGAACCTCGGATTCGTGGAGGCTACCGTGGCGCTTCACTACGTTTTTAATGCGCCAAAGGATAAGCTCGTGTTTGACGTAAGCCACCAATGCTATCCGCACAAGGTGCTCACCGGACGAGCTGCGGGATTCCTTGGCGATGTGGATGACATGAATGCCATTTCGGGCTATTCTTCTCCTGCCGAATGTCCGGAATATGATAACTTCGAGGTGGGGCATACTTCTACTTCCGTGAGTCTTGCCACCGGTTTGCAGAAGGCGCGCGACGTCAAGGGAACCGATGAGAACATCATCGCCATTATCGGCGACGGCTCCCTTTCGGGCGGCGAGGCTTTCGAGGGACTGGATGAGGCTTCGGAACTCGGCACGGGCATCATCATCGTGGTGAACGACAACGAAATGTCTATCGCCGAAAATCATGGCGGAATCTATAAGAACCTGCGTGCCCTTCGCCAGAGCAACGGCACCTGCGAGCACAACTGGTTCAAGGCATGGGGCTTTGAATACAAGTACCTGGAAGAGGGTAACGACATAGAAAAACTCATCCAGGTTTTCGAGAGCGTGAAGGATACAGATAAGCCTACCGTGGTTCACATCCACACAGAAAAAGGTCATGGATTTGCGCCAGCCGTAGCCAACAAGGAGGCTTGGCATTGGGGAATGCCTTTCAATCTGGAAGACGGTTCGCGACCAAGAAGGAATGCCGATGGAACCATTCCGGAGGTGACTCCGACTGAAGATTACGGTACATTATTTGCCGACTGGATGCTGGGCGAGATGAAGCAGGATAAGACCCTCATCGCCGTAACCGCTGGTACTCCTACCGCAGGTGGTTTTACTGCCGATAAGCGAAAGTTGGCTGGCAAGCAGCACATCGATATGGGAATCGCCGAAGAGCAGGCGGTGGCCATGATTTCGGGAATGGCGAAGGGTGGATTGCATCCGGTATGGACGGTTTACAGCACCTTCATCCAACGTACCTACGACCAGATAGCGCAAGATCTCTGCATCAATTCCAACCCTGCCGTAATCAACGTGGTAGGAGGCGGAGTGAACTCGATGAACGACATCACTCACATCTGCCTTTTCGATATTCCGATGCTCTGCAGCATTCCGGGGCTCATCTATCTGGCTCCAACCACCTGCGAGGAGTATTTCGCCATGCTCCGCTGGAGCATTTTGCAGGATAAGAAACCTATCGCCATCCGTGTGCCAAGCAATGGCGTGGTTCATACGTCAGAAGCCGTTGATGCTGAGTATGGCTACGAGGCAAGGTACAAGGTGATGCACCAGGGCGAGAAGGTGGCAATCATCGCTGCTGGTTCGTTCTATCAGAAGGGCGAGAATGTAGTCCGCCTGTTGGCTGATAAGGGCATCGATGCAACGCTCATCAATCCCCGTTATCTGAATGAGGTGGATGCCGAGACGTTGGATAGTCTGAAGGCAAACCATCAGTTGGTGGTAACCTTGGAGGATGGTTCGAAGGATGGCGGCTTCGGCGAGCGCATCGCCTCTTACTATGGCACTTCAGAAATGAAGGTGATGGTGGGCGGCATCAGGAAGGGACTCTACGATAGATATGATGTGCAGCAGTTGCTTTCGGATAATCGCCTACTCGATGAGCAGATTGTGGAAGACGTTTTGTTAATTATTAATGATTAGTAATTAATGATTAGTTATTAGTTAGACGGCATAGTTAGTTTTTATTTAACGAGAAATCCAAGCCGGAGAATCATCTCCAGCTTGGATTTCTTCTGTTTTATCATCGAATGTTTGTCTTAATCTTAGTCATCATCCCAGTCATTATCTCAATCATCGTCATCATCATCATCATCGTCATCCCAATCTCTATCGTGCTTCCACTTCTTCTTGTCGTGCTTCCACTTCTTGTCGTGCTTCCACTTCTTGTCGTGCTTGTGATGCTTGTGATGCTTGTCCGGCTTTCCTGGTCCATAAGTTACATGGGTTCCGCCTGGCCATCCCGGTCTTCCGTAGCTGCACTCAGGGCGAGGGCGGCGCTTGTCGTGTCCCCAGTTATGCTTTGGATACTTGGTGTAAATATGGTGAACATACACATGATTCTGCCAGCCGATAGGGCGATAGAAATAGTAAGAGTCCTTGAATCTCTTCCATTGTCTGGCGGTCATCATGCGCTTGAGCTGCTTGTTGCGGTAATGCCAGCCGTAGGCATCGATGTCGCGATAGCTTTGGATGCCATTGAGATAATTGAGATTGATGTTCAGGATGCTGTTGCGCTGAACGCTGCTCAATCCCAGTTCCACCACCATCTTATCTGTGATAAAACGGGCTTCTGCCTGAATATTTGTCAGTCTCTGAGCATTCATAGATGTAATCATCATCCATACTGCTACCAATGTCATAATCATTCTTTTCATAACTATCTTCTCTTTAAAGGGTTATTACTGCATTTATTTTACTTGAAGAGGCTACTTGGTGCCACTATCAACTTTTTGATGGTGCAAAGAAAGTGCAAACGAGCACAATGAAAGCTTGCTTTCAAATTGTCGAGTGCAGCCTTTCTTCTAACGTAGTGCAAAGATAGGGAGAATAGCTGAAAACAACAAGGGGAAATCCATAATCTGATGTATGATTTTCCCTAAAAGCATCGGGGGAAACTCCCGTAATAAGATTGTAGTATCTTTTATCTGCTAATTCAAATTCTTGTAACCTCATTGACACATAATACCCTTACCTTTGCACCCGAAATTTAACAGGTATTACCCCGAAAGGGGAAATCTTTAATAAAAGTATTATAGTCAGATAAAGAAAAATGGAAAAGAAAGTATCGGGTAAGCATAGCAGCATGAATGGCTTTGCTATGATGAAAGGTAGAGTAGCTACTGTAGTTTTGGCTTCGGCTTTATTGTTGGGCGGGGGCTTGACTGCACAGGCTCAAAACGCAGCATTAACCACCTGCTCTCAGAGTGCAGCAACCGCCATTCCGCAGAATCCAAACTGGAAGGCGAATGCTGCCGAATGGCAGAAACTGAAGGGTGAAATCACCCTCTACATGACCAATGATATGGGACGCAACGGCTACTACGACCAGAAGCCTATCGCCGAACTGATGGGCGAAATGGCGGGTACGGTAGATCCGGAATGCGTACTTGCCGTGGGCGACATCCACCATTTCAATGGCGTGGCTTCTACCCAGGACCCTCTGTGGCTTACCAATTATGAATATGTTTATTCTCATCCCGACCTGATGCTCAACTGGTTCCCGGTTTGCGGAAACCATGAGTATCGTGGTAATACTCAGGCTTTTATGGACTACGGCAAGGTGAGCCGCCGCTGGATGATGCCAGCCAAATATTACACCAAGGTGTTCGACCACAAGGGAACCACCGTGCGCGTCATCTTCCTTGACACCACACCCCTCATCGATTCCTATCGCAAGAATGCGGAAATCTATCCTGACGCCTGCAAGCAGGATGCTGAGGCTCAGCTCTCCTGGCTCGACGAAACTCTGAAGAATGCCAAGGAAGATTGGGTCATCGTGGTAGGCCATCATCCTATCTACGCCTACACCACAAAGAAGGAGAGTGAGCGACTCGACATGCAGAAGCGCCTTCTGCCTATCCTCCATAAATATAATAATGTGGCGATTTATGCCTGCGGTCACATCCACAACTTCCAGCACATCCAGAAGAAGGGCGACAACATCGACTACGTAGTCAATTCCTCTTCATCTCTGGCCCGTCCTGTGAAGCCTATCGATGGCACCGTGTTCTGCAGTCCTGCCGATGGTTTCTCTGTATTTACAGCAGATAAGAAACAGCTCAGAATGTCGATGATTGACAAGGATGGAAAAATCATCCACACGATTACAAAAAGTAAGTAAAAAGCAAAAAGTAAGTGAAGAGTGAAGAACGAAAAGTGAAGAATTCAATTGCGATATAGATGAAAAGATTTTTGCTGAGTGCGGCGCTTCTTGCCGCTGCAACTACCGCCATCCAGGCCCACACGCTGGATGGTGTAGTCAAGGATAACAAAACGGGCGAACCCCTCATCGGAACCGTAATCCGAGTAAAGGAGCTGCCCAACGTGAGTACCACCACCGGACTTGATGGTACTTTCACCCTGCATGAATTGCCTGATAAGGGCAAGGTGACCATCATCGTTTCCTACATGTCGTACAAGACCAGGGAGATGGTAGTGGATGTGGCTAAAGACTTCTCCAAGGATGGAAAAGAGGGAAAGGATGGACTGTTGACCATCGCGATGGATGAAGACCTGAAGCAGTTGGGCGAAGTGGTGGTTACCGGTCATCGTGAATACCGCAGCGACCGAAGCGCCATAGAAACCGTGAAGAATGCCGGCAACGTGCTCAACGTGATGAGCCAGCAGAGCATCCAGCTTTCGCCTGATGTCAACGTGGCGAGCGTTCTGCAGCGTGTATCAGGTGTAACCATGGAGCGTGATGCATCGGGCGAAGCTTCCTATGCCATCCTCCGAGGTATGGACAAGCGCTACAACTACACCCTGGTGAACGGCGTGAAGATTCCTAGTCCGGATGATAAAAACCGTTACATCCCATTGAATATCTTCCCTTCAGATCTGATGGACCGCCTCGTGGTTTCCAAGTCTCTGACTGCTGATATGGAAGGCGATGCAGCCGGTGGCGTGGTGGATATGGTGATGAAGGATGCCCCATCCCGCTTCCAGATTCAGGCGAATGCTGCCATCGGAGCAAGTGATTATTTCTGGAAGAATGGCAGAGATTATCTTACCAGCAACCGCTCTGATTATACAAAGAAATCTCCTTACGAGGCTTTCGGAAAAGACTACAAGGCGCAGATGAGCGATTTCAAGAACGGTCCTGTTCAGTTGAAGAGCCATTCTCTTCCTGCTCCTAACTTCATAGGAGGTCTGAGCATCGGCAACCGCTTCTGGAACGACCGCCTGGGCGTGATGCTTGCCGGAAGCGTGCAGAATGTTTTCCGTGGTACCGAGCGCACCTACAATTCCGTAAAGATGGCTTCGGGCGAGCAGGCCATGTACATTTCCAATCTACAGCATCGCTACTATAGCATCCACGACCTTACTGCGGGTGCTCATGCCAAGTTCGACTTAACCCTGCCTGGTCACAAGCTGGAATGGTACAACATGTATGTGCGCACCAATTCCAAGGGCACCAGATACAACAATAGCGTCAACACCGAATACATCGGAGCCGACAGCTACACCCAGGATGATGAGGTGCGCTCTCTTTCAACCACCCAGAGCATTTTTGCCACCAATCTGAAGGGTACGCATCATCTTACCAAGGATTTTACCGTAGATTGGTCGGGCGTGTTCTCGCAGGCTAAGGAGGAAGATCCGGATAGAACTTACGTTACCCTGACGAATACCGTGAGCAGAAAAGCCGAGAATGGTGGCGATGCCGTTTCGGGTTCCATCTGGGAAGGCGACAAGAACATCACCAAGACCCTGCCTAAAAGTGCCGAGCGCCGATTCCAGCACAACAAGGATACCGACTGGGCGGGTTACATCAACCTCTCTTACGATACTCATTTCGCCAACGATGTAGAGGCTCTCTGGAAGGCGGGAGCGCAGTATCGCAGAAAGGAACGCAGCAACAGATATTATTCTTACATCTTCAATCCTGCCGACATCTCGCAGCGATTGGATGGCAACGGAATAGACCAGTATGCCAACATCGATTGGGTTTGCAAGACCCCTTATTCTCAGGCTTCGCAGCTCAACTACGATTCCAAGGAGCACATCGGCGGAGCCTACGCCATGGTAACCCTGAAGAGCGAGGTGGGCGAACTGAATGCCGGTTTCCGAGCCGAGCACACCAACCAGATTTACACCATGCTCCAGCACTTCCGCAACATGGGACAGGTGGGCGAGCAGAGCTACTGGGATTATCTGCCATCGGCATCCATCAAGTGGACACCAACCAGGAAGATGAACGTGCGTCTCTCTTACTATCGCTCCATCAACCGTCCGGGCTTCTACGAGATAGTGCCTTATCAGATTCAGGGCGAGGAGTATCAGGAAAAAGGTAATCCAAACCTGAAGCGTGCCCGCATCGACAATATCGACCTGCGCTGGGAGTGGTTCCCAAGCAAGACCGAGCAGATTCTTGCCGGCGTATTCTATAAGTATCTGAAAGACCCGATAGAGCAGGTGTTCGTAACATCGGATGGCAAGATTGGCGCCGGAACCGATGCCTACTACATGCCGGATAACCTGGGTAATGCCAAGAACATGGGATTCGAAATCGACCTCATCAAGTACATCCGCCACTTCGGAGTGAAGGCGAATTATACTTACACCCATTCTGAAATCACCACCTCGAAGCGTGAGTACCAGGAGGGTAGTGCCGAGTATAAGACGGGCGTAACCCAGACCCGTCCGCTGGTTAACCAGGCTCCTCATACCGCTAACATCTCCTTATTATATAAGGATACGGAGAATGGCTGGAATGCGCAGTTGGCCTCTTCCTTCACGGGCACCAAGCTTGCCCTGGTTTCTCCCTTTAAGGATGCCGACCAGTGGGATAAGGCGATGTTCGGTCTCGACCTGAGTGCCGAGAAGCAATTCAAGAACGGCATCTCCATCTTCTTCAAGGCAAACAATCTGCTCGATGCCAAGCGCGAGAGATACTTGAAGACCGTGAACAAGAGCAACCTGGAGTATGAGGGTCAGAAGAGCGATAAGACCATCGTGGGAACTTATCAGTATGGCAGAACCTTCCTGCTGGGAGTAAGATACAAATTATAAAACAAGAAACTGTAAAAATGAAAAAGATAAATACTTTTGCTGCTTTGCTGTTGATGGCAGCAGCTGCAATGTTCTCCACATCTTGCGAGAACGATAATATCAATCCATACGATTACGTGAATAATGGCGGTAATGGAAGTGATGGCAACCAGAACCAGGGTTCTAAGGATGTCATTACAACGAAGGTGGCAGAATATCCAGCAGGTTCTGTGGTTTGGACCAAGGATACTACCCTGAGCCAGAGCGTTGAGATTCCTGTAGGAGCATCGCTCTATATTGAGCCGGGCGTAACCGTTACCTGCAAGTCAGAGGTTCAGGTGCCGGTAGAAATTGTGGTGTTGGGCAATCTCTATTGTATGGGAACTGCCGAGAAGCCAGTAGTCTTTACTTCTGATACCAGGAAGCCTGCCGATTGGGGCGGCATCATCTGCGGATATAATTCAGAGGAGGTGGTGCTCAACCACGTGGATGTAGCCTATGCTGGTGCTACTCCTACCGAGAGTTCAGCTTCTTTCCAGAACAAGCTTTTCAAGACTACCATCGATGGCGGTGTGCCAGCCTTCCACTTCTGTAATGTGAACGGCAAGTTTGTGATGGCAAACAGCTTCTTCCATGACAACTACAACGACCAGACTTACTTTACAGGTGGTAACGGCGTGATTATCAACAATATCTTTGCCGATAGCGGAAATGCAGCCGATGGCGGCGAGGCCATCAACGTAAAGGCAGGTTGCAAGCTCGATGTAGCCAACAACATCATCTACAACGCCTGCACCAACGCCTCAAGCTTTCGAATGCCGGCAATAGCGAGGTGATTCCTCTCTCTGAGATGACCGCCTACAACAACACCATCATCAACTGCGGCTGGCGCCGTTCCAAGAACAAGAAGGGTGGTTCTGTCTGGGTAGAGAAGGCTGCGAAGCCAGTCTTCGTGAACAACCTCATCTACGATTCCCGTTTCGGATTGAAGCAGCCAAAGAAGGATGGTGCAGATATGGATCACAGTCGTCTTACACCAAATTACTACTTTGCATCTACAGAGACTGGCGTAGCGCAGATGGCGAAGGGTGCAGAGCTCGGCATCTGGTTTGATACCGATATCAAGAGCAGCGTGGCAGGTCAGCTCAATCCTCTATTCAAGAACTTCACTCAGAGCGAGAAGATGAACATCAATTGCGAGATAGATGATGTAGCCCAGGGTGCTCCATTGGCATTCGACAAGAGTTGGAATTTCGATTATCAGGCAGGCAGTCCTGCCCTCTCAGGAGGTGTAACCGATTTTGCCCGCCTCTTCCCACAAGGTCTGCCATTCTTCGGCATGAAGCAGGTGAATTTCCTGGATAAGAATAACGACCAGAACTATTACTTCGCCGCCCCATTGCCAAGCGCAAGATTCGGAGCGTGGCTGTAGGATAAATGAAGAATAAGATAAAAGGAAAAAAGATAAATGAAAAAGCGTGCAGACGATGGTGTTGCTTGCACGCTTTTTCTTTTTATCATCTAAACTTGTTATGATTTCCAATCGAACACGATGGTGTTGTCTTCTTTGATATTGACGCCGTCTTTGAGGTCAGATAATGAGGCAACAAACTTCTGTACAATCCAACTCTTATTTCCTTGTTAGGAATGGCTAGGGTATAGAGTTCCGTTTCTTCATCGTAATCCTTGATGGTGATGTAACCACTCTGATAGAGCAGCGGCATGATGGTGGTCATGGTTTCCGTGGCAGCATCAAAGTCATCCTTTCCGGCTTCCATACTCTCGCCCAGGTTCGCTGGCAGAAAGTTGAAATTGCGCATCATATTAATCAGATAAGTAGGAGTGCCGGAACCAAACCAGTAGGAATCAATCTTCTGCTTGGCAAAGCAGGTTAATAAGCTGAACGGATTATAAACGTCAGGAGAAGGCCATGTGAAATGATAGCCGTCATAATTATCCTTTAACTTAGCTAACGTCTGCTCATACGACAGGTTTAATTTTTCTGCAAGTGCCTCTATGTCATCCCGCATTCCGTTCACCAGTTCATCTTCCGTAATTCCGCAAATGCCGGCATACGGTTCGTCCATACTGATATTGGTGATGTTGTTCAATTCGCTGAAGATGCTGAGCTGGGAGAATTTGGTGATGCCTGTGAGGAATACGAAGCGGAGTAATTTCTCGCATCCTTTTAACGGACTGTAGAAATTGCGCATGGCGTTGCGCATTTCTTCCAACTCTTCATCCTCGTGCACCACATCAAGCAAAGGGGCATCATATTCGTCAATGAGTATTACCACTTGCTTGCCCGTTTCCCTATAGGCAGTCTGGATAAGTGAGATGAGGCGGACGTTGGCATCAACAGCCGGATTCGTAATGCCCCATTTCTGCTCTTGTTCTGCAAGTTGCTGGTCGAAATATCTTTCCAGCTGGGCTATCTCCATGTGTTTGCCCATGCTCATATCGAAATGCAGCACCGGATAGCTTATCCAATCCTTTTCTAGCTTTTCGATGGCGAGTCCTTTGAAAAGATCCTTCTTTCCTTCAAAATAGCTCTTCATGGTAGTTAGCAACAGCGACTTTCCGAAACGGCGTGGACGGCTCAGGAAGAAATAAGTACCATCAGTATGTGCCATACGATATACATATTCCGTCTTGTCAATGTAGAACTTATCCTCTACTCGGATTCGTTCGAAAGTTTGTAATCCTATCGGATATAGTTTTCTTGCCATAATTGCTCGCCTTTCTTTTAAGTGATATTCTCTTTGTTGGCAAAGATACGAATAAATGGTGAAACCACCAAATTAAAAACATCTTTTCTTCATTTATGCCCCTTATCTCATTTCCTTATACCTTTTATTTCTTTTCTCTCCTTATTTCTTTTCTCTCCTCCTTTTATCTTCTTTCTTCCTTCTCTTATCTCCTTTCTCCCTCCTTCCAGTATTAATTTTGTGTTAATCTTAGGAAAAGTCTTGTTTAATATAGGATAAAGTTGTATCTTTGCCTAATAGAAAGTTTCATTCAGCGACGTTGAATGTGTATTCAACGTCGCTGAATGTCGGTTCAACGTCGCTGAACGGAGCTTTTGCCTAGGGATAAATACTTTTATCTTTAGGTATGAGAACTATTATGATGAGGAGCAATCATCATTACTCTTGACTGTAATAGCTGTCTCAATATGGAGTGATAACAAACTTAATAAGAAAGGAATCGGTATGGCTAAGTACAAGTTGCAAGAGTTAACTGACATGCGTAATGAAGGCAAGCGCAGAGTTTATCCCAAGATGGTGACCAACCGGACACTATCCAGAAAAGAATTCATCAAGAGAATGCAGGGCTACCATCGTGGTATTTCGGAAAGTACCACGGAGGCAGTATTGCTAGATGTGGCTGATATGTTGGTAGAAATGCTCTCCATGGGCTACAATGTGAATCTGGAAGGTATCGGTACCTTCTCCATCTCCCTCGGTTTCGAGGACGATAAGCCTACGGAAATGCAGAGTGAAGAGGATAAGATGACGTATCGTAAGGTGGGCGTGAAGGACATCAACTTCAAGGCATCTCCTGAATTTCTCAAGAGTGTGAAGCAGGAAACCGATCGCGGTCTGGAACGAGATATGGGTGGCGTAAAGGTGATTCGCAAGCAGCTGTATTCCAGAGAAGAACGCATCGCCCGTGCCCTGGAGGTGATAGAAGCCAATGGTCTCATCACCCTCTCTGATTATGCCTATATCAACAACCTGAGCCGCACCGCCGCCTCCCTGGAGCTGAAGGAAATCACCGCCGACCGAACTTCGCCGATAGGTTCGATGGGCAGCGGCAGCCACAAGGTTTGGGTGAAGAGAAAAGAATAAATGCAACGATAGTATTAAAATAGATGTTTAATTTAAAGTCCAAATAATTATGAAGCAGATTACTATAGATTTTAAGAACGCTTTTGATTGTTCCAAGAAGGAAAAGTCGAAGGCTTGTCGCTCTGGCTATGTACGTTTGGTTCGTTTTATGGATGATAAGAAGCATACTAGACCACAAGTGTATGAGGGTGATTTGTTGGAGGCTATTATGGATGTAAAGAGGAAGAATGTCAAGAACTTTGATACATTGGAGGATATGATGAACTATCTGGAGGCTTAGACATGAGTATAAAATGCCTGGTTAAGAAGTAAATCATTGAACTTTTGCATGTGGTTCAAGCACGGGCTGAAGGCCCAAATGCTCCTAGCCCAGGGCAACACCCTGGGTATTAAGGTGTTGTTCCCCTGCGCCCTGTAAGGGCAAAAGCCTTGAATATATGCTGCTTTATAACCATTTTTATTTGGGATTTGCAAGAAACTTTCCGATTTTCTTGCAAATCCCAATTCTTTTTCGTACTTTTGCAGTTGTCTTGCCGTGGATGGCTGGCGATGAGTCGCTGGCTAAGTAAAAGTCCATGGCTTGGCCTATTTTAATAAGAAAGACGTGTACTGACGTTTTCTTCTGAATTATAGGAATCTGGAAAATTCAAATAGACACTCAGAGGAAGATTGTGGTAGGCGTCTACGCATCGTGTATATACGCGAGGCATAGGTGTGCCCTTTTCTTAAATAAGAAGAGGGTGCTCCCTATGCTATCTATATATACAAGTTTGGCGTAGGGTCTATTGCTTCTCCTTGGTGTCTAAGGCATTTTCCAGAGCCTCTATAATCAAGGGTTATATAGAAGTAATATGATTCCTATGCCTTTCTTTTTATAATAGCCATTACAAACACAAACAATCTTCTCTGCTTAGGGAATCGGTGGAGCATATTTATAGGGCTAGGAGACACCGATATGGCAAAGAAAATAGATTTGCAAGCTTTGCGCCAGCAGATAAATGAGCTTCAGATTGATAAAGATTTGAAGCACGACTTGTTGGCTGCTATCAACGATAAGCAACGTTATGGACTTGTGTGGGAGGAGAGTTCTGAGGAAGCATGGGATGAAATGCAAGACAAACTTCCTGTTTTTGTTGAGGATGCCACCAAGCGTTTGGATTCTGCGCCAGAAGGTTCGCCTAACCATGTGTTGATAGAAGGTGATAACCTCAATGCTCTTGCTGCTCTTACTTATGCTTATGCAGGGGAGATTGATGTAATTTATATCGATCCTCCTTATAATACTGGTAATAAAGACTTTATCTACAACGACTCTTTTGTTGATAAAGAGGATGGCTATCGCCATTCCAAATGGTTGTCGTTTATGGATAGACGATTGAGAATCGCCAAAAAGTTGCTCTCGGAAAAAGGAGTAATATTCATTTCTATTGATGATAATGAACAGGCTGATTTGAAATTGCTTTGTGATGAAATATTTGGAGAAAGAAATTTTGTAGCAAAGTGTGTTTGGCAATCAACAGCAGGTTCTAATACTGGTACTGATATAGTAACAGTAACAGAGTATGTATTTGTTTATTGTGCGCATAAAGAGTATTGTCAATTTGATGGGGTCTTGTCCTCAGAAGATGCGTTTAAATTTACTGATGAGTATGAAATGGAGAGAGGAAAGTATTCTTTGGATAAATTAGATAGGCGGCGAGTTGCTGGACATTACTCGGATGCCTTAAATTTTCCGATAGAAATGCCTGATGGTACATTGCGCTATCCTGGTGGAGGTTGTGAAAAATCAATGGAGGGATGGAATTATCTTTGGAGTAAGACAAAGGTTCGATGGGGCATAGAACATGATTTTATTGTTTTCAAAAAGACGAAGGGAATATGGAATGTCTATAATAAGAGATATTCAAGGGTTGACAATTCTGGTAATCCAATAGACCGCAGTTTTCCTTTTCGGAATTTGATTACTTCAGATGCGTTTAATACAGCACAAGGTACCGCAGAAATAACTTCCATATTTGGTGTACGTACTTTTGATTTTCCAAAACCTTCAAAGTTCGTTAAGCAATTACTTGAAATATCTGTAAGGACAAATAAAAATGCAACCATCCTCGACTTCTTCGCTGGCTCAGGCACCACTCTCCACGCAACGATGCAATTGAACTCAGAAGACGGCGGTCATCGCAAATGTATCTTAGTGACCAACAACGAGAATAACATCTGCGAAAAAGTAACCTACGAGCGAAACAAACGAGTCATTAATGGTTATACGAACCAGAAGGGTGAAGAAGTCCCTGGCTTGACTCACAATAATCTTCGTTATTATAAAACGGAGTTTGTGCCTCGTGACCAAAGCAACTTCAAAAGTCGTCGAGCATTGATGGCTTCTCTCGTTGACCTCCTTTGCATCAAGAACAATATCTATCAAGAGCAAGAAACATTTGGAGGCAAGAAATTTAAGAAGAACGTATTGCGTTATTTTAAGGATGAGGCTGGACAGATGCTTGTTGTCCTCGACGAGCGTGTAGTCAGTATCGTCATTCCGATGATAGCTGAGGTTGCGACCAAGCTGAATCCTTTGAAGGTTTATGTTTATAGTGATGGCGCATACGCATATGAGGACGAATTCCATAAAGTCATGCCTGTTATAGAACTGTGTGCCATGCCAGATGCTTTCTTGCAAGCTTTAGAAGGTAGAACGGATATTCTGCCAAAGCAAAAGTATAGTGAGGCTATGATGAAAGAGTTTCAGCAAAACGAGGAACTCGCCATGCAAAACGAGGAGGTTGTGAAAGAAGCTCTCAGCGATGACTATGATTATGTGTTGAAGGAGAAAGAAGATAATGTTACTAATGACATAATAGACTAAGGAGGTAACGAAAATGATAGAACTACGAGATTACCAGAAAAAGGCGGTGCGTGAACTGAAACAGAAGATGATTGACATGCTCAATGATTTTGAAGACCGCCAAAAGTTGATATTCAAGGCTCCTACAGGAGCAGGAAAAACGGTGATGGTGAGTACCTTGCTGGATGAGCTGACTCGTGACCTACCTATGAATGGGCAGTGCCGATATTCTCGTGTAGCATGGGTTTGGATTGCTCCTAACAAGTTGCATCAGCAGAGTTATCGCTCCATGCGCAATTTCTTTAGTGAACGAAGATCGTTGCGTCCTGTTATGTTTGATGAGTGTGATCATGTAGATGGTCTGCATCCTGGCGATGTGCTCTTTTTAAATTGGGAGAGCATCAATAAGGATAATGCCGTGATGATACGTGATAATGAGCAGAACCGCACGCTCTACGAACTGATACGGAAGACCAAGATAGAGCAGCATCTTCCAGTGGTGGTTATCATAGACGAGGAACACATGTTTGCAGGACGTAATGCCAAGAAAAGCGAGATGGTATTGCAAGCTATCCAGCCACACATAGAACTTCGTGTATCAGCAACGCCAGTCACCCAAAGCTATCATGCAGTTCTTGTGAAACGCCAAGATGTAATCAATGAAGAGATGATTAAGAAGGGCATAGAACTGAATCCGAATGTAAAGAGCAGTAAGGAACAGTCGGAACTGACGGTTAACCAGCGACTCTTGAAGAAAGCACTTGATAAGCGCAAAGAGTTGGCTGAGGCTTACAAGGAATATGGCATCAATCCGCTGTTGCTCATTCAGTTGCCTAACGATAGCAGCGAATCTATGTCGTCGAAGGACAAGACCATCGCCGAGGAGATGCAAGCCTACTTAGAACAGGTTTGCGACATAAGCGTGGCAAATGGCAGGTTGGCTGTATGGCTATCAAAAGATAAATCGCCCAATCTTCAGAATATCACTCATTCTGATGATATTACCGAGGTGTTGCTGTTCAAGCAGGCCATAGCCTTGGGCTGGGATTGTCCTCGTGCATCCGTCCTCCTGATATTCCGAGAATTGCAGAGCATGACCTTTACCACGCAGACCGTGGGACGAATACTCCGAATGCCAGAGCAGCATTTTTATAAGAATGACATTCTGAACTACGGTTATGTTTATACCGACCTTTCGGCTGACATGATTAGCATTGTGGGAGATGACATGAACTATATCAGCACCCTCTACGCCAATCGCAAGAAAGACTTGCCGAACATCACGCTCCGTTCCTATTATACGGATAAGCATGGGGCAACAAGAAACCGCTTGGGCTCCCAGTTCCGCAGCATCTTCTATAAGACGATGGAACGGGAATGGGAACAAAACCCGTTGTTGCTCTTCTCTGCAGAAGATTTCTTTGAGGATGATGGTGAGACAGAGGGTGCTGACGAGGCGAAAAAAAAGGAGGCAGACATGGATGCCAAAATCAAGTTGAATCGCTACAATGCCAAGCGACATGGCGTGCAGACCGATGTATCAAGAATCTTGGTGGCTATCCCGAAGGACACCCCATTGACGGGTGATTCGGGCATCGTGGAGATAACAGACAAGGCAAGGCTGGCTCTGAACGCATCTGAATTACAGAATCTCTTTACGCTTTTCTGCCGTAAGAATGTGGGTGGGTTCTCCAAATTTGACAGTACGCCAGTCTTGCAAGGAGCCATCGAGAGTGCCTTGGAGGAATACCTGCAAGTCTTTTCGATGGATGTGCCTAAGGTGGTGCTCTATCATCAGAACCGTCCGCGCTTCGAGGAATTGATACGCAAGGCATTGGTTACCTACGAGGCTACGCTGAAGAGAAATGCCAAAGAGGTGACGATGGAATATCAGCAGTCTGTATGGCAAGTACCGGAAACTCGTCTCTATAATGCGGCAATGGTGAGAACCACGGAAGGCGAAATCTTCAACCATGCCTTGTATCCTTATTTTGAGCAGATTACGGCATCGAGACCCGAGCAAGAGTTTGCACGTTGGTTGGATGACAAGATGGAATATGTGGAGTGGTGGTACAAGAATGGAGACGAGGGAAAGCAGCATTTCGCCGTGCCTTATACGGATTCGGGTAGTAGAAAACGTTGTTTCTATGTGGATTTCATCGTCAGATTGAAGTCGGGTACCATCTGCCTCTTCGACACCAAAACCAAGGGCAGCGATGCGGATGCGCCAGAAAAGAACAATGCCCTCTTGGATTACATCTCCAGTTATCAATCTACAGGCAAGAAGATTGTGGGTGGCGTGCTCATCAAAGACGAGGGCACGAGCAACTGGTATTATCCTGGAGGCGTTATCGAGAACACTGACAATATAGATGGGTGGTCGGCATTACATCTGGAAACCCTATAATATAATAAGGTAATCATATATAATAAGGTATGAAGAAAAGCTTGGACAGAACATTCCTGAACTATGGAATCAGGCAGGAAGACATGCAACTCATAGAGAGTGCATGCCAATCGGAGGGTATAGATGCGGAATGGCTCAAGGATTATATCCTCAAGCCTTTCCATGAAGAGCGTAATAACCAAAATGAGTCAAGTCTTGAGGAAAAGAAGGTGACGAAAATACTCAAGAAGGCTCTCAAAGAAATTAAGAAGTAATGAAACTGAAGCGTATCTACATAGAGAATTATAAGACCTACAGAAAGTTGGACTTAAACTTAGAGGTAACGAGCGACCGTCCCATCATCTTGATAGGTGGTGCCAACGGTTGTGGTAAAACTACGCTCTTCGATGCCATCTATTCTGCACTCTATGGATTGAAGATATCCAACAAACGACAGTTTGAGGAACTCTTCAATTCTGGTGTGAAGAACGAGAGCGGTATAGAAGGCAAGGCTATTATGTTAGAGATTACTTTCTCTGGGGTGGTTCTTGGACAAGAAACGCCTTATCGCCTGTGTCGTGCCTATCGGTTTGTGGATGGCAAGATACAGGAGAGCAATGTGCTCAATATGAATGGTAACAGTTATACTTATGGTTCTGGTTCCACGGCTATCCTACGCAGCACCAATGAAGCGATAGTCAACAAGATTATCTCTGCCAATCTGCCTGCTGAATTGAGCAACTACTTCCTCTTTGATGCCATGAAGACTTCCGATCTCGTGAAGGAAGAACAAATCAACAAGCTCATCATGAAGAACATCAATTCGGTGATGGGTTTCAATAAATACACTCAGTTGCAAAAAGCAGCCTCGGCTTATCTCGATGAGAAGAAGGCGGAACGCTTGGAGAACGAAAACCTGCGTGCCGAATACTTGAAACTGACCAAACAGAAGGTGGAGATGGAAAGGGATGTGGCAAGTCTTAATGATGCCTACAACGAAGCTTTGAACTATGCCAATGATCATAAGCTGCAGTATGAGCAACTGAAGGAGGGACGTAACTCGGATGATGTGATTCGTGACAAAATGCATCAGATAGAGGAGAGCATCAACAGCTTCTATCAGAAGGAAAAGGACTATAGACAGGATGCTGAGGCTATCTCCAAAGATTTAGAGTGGAAAGTAATTATGCCAAAGGTAGCCAACAGCATCAGTACCGAGGTGGAACTTATTCTGAGCGAGAAGGAGGTGGTGGCTTCTGCAAGGGGTAATATCCTCAATGACCAACAGATAGAAAAGGTTACCCAGGATGTAATACGATTGCTTAAGGAGAAATACCCGCAGGTAGGCGAGGTTTCTATTGCCGAGATTATTGAAGAAATCAAACGTGAGCAAGATAACAGCGATGATTATAATGATAAATATGGTTTTCTGAGTGATGCTGATGTCAATGTGTTGAGAAACCTGGTTCAGCAATCATATTCCAATCCTTATCTTTCGTTGGATGAGAGACGTGAAAGCTTAAACTTAGAGTTGGCGGATATTCCAAAGAAACAGGAACAATTGGAAGAATATAAACGCGCCTTGACTGGTCACGATTACAGCATCATCGAACTCTATGAAAAAAATGACAGGAAGATAGAGGAATTGAAGGCAAAAATCGTGGAACAGAAGAATGCTATCAAGGAAATGGAGAGGAAGATTTCTACTTACGATTATGATATGCCACAAGTTCCAGATCCTCAGTATGATATGTTATGCAAACTGCCTGGTTTCTTCAAGTCGCTTTCCTGTAAGTTACTCAAGTCGAAGAAGGCAAGTATCGAGCGTATGATGAAGGAGCAGTTGAACATCAACTTGGTGATTTATGCAGGTTACATCGGTAGGGTAGAGCTATCGGCAGATGATTCGGAGGAAATCTCGTTCAAGATATTCCACAAGAATGGTAATGAAATTTATCTGAGTCAGCTGAATGCTGGTGCCAAGCAAACTGTGATGCAGGTGTTACTGAAAGTCCTGTATGAACTGGGTGATTACGACCCTCCTGTAATGATAGATACTGTAATGGGTGTTCTTGACAAGGAGAGTCGTGAAGTTATCATCAACCGTTATTTCCCGGATTTGGCTCATCAAACCATCCTGTTAAGTACTGATACGGAAATAACAACAGAGACTGATTTCAAGAAGATAGTGGCTTATGTGGCAAGAACTTATACTTTGCATAGAGACCAGGAAAGGCAGTGTACTACTGTCAGTGATGATTACTTTGGATTACAAACTTACGAATTCTAGTAGAAATGAAAGTACAAGATATAAAACTTGAGGGAATGAGAATTCTGGAAGGAACTCATGATTTGCTTGAAGAAGTGAAATATGCTATCGAGCAGAAACTGAACCTTTCGGATTACTCAGATATGGTTCGCCCTGTAGTATTGAACTTTACTACGGTTATGCGAATCTGTCTTCTTGTTGGATTGAGCGATAAGACACCAAGAAGTAAGTCAAAGGTAGAGAAATTGCAAACCTCTGCAGGTATGCAGCCATTGGGTGGGTCTTTCTTTACCAAGTCGAATATAAAGGAGGTCTTCGTGGCTCTTATCAAGATGCGTTATAGTGATATTGATGCCGACTGGCAGAATTCTACTTTTCTGAGCAAGGTGCTTTTTAGCGAAATGATGAGGGGTAAGAGTATCTTGATGGAAGAAGGAGGTATTGATGAATGGCTGCACTTCTCTCCGTTGAGAGGTGGAAAGTCGTTGATGGATATTCCTGAGTTGAATCTTTATATCGGTCAGTATGAGGATGGAATGGATGCGGCTTTAGATATCAACAGTACTGCTATTTCAAATACACAGATATTGATAGCAGGAACTACTGGTTCGGGTAAGTCAAATTTATTAGCTGTCCTCATCAATCAAATCAGAATGGCATCGGCTGATACCTACTATCCTGTCAACTTCCTCTTGTTCGATTATAAGGGGGAGTTCTCTGATCCAGCCCATGCCGATTGGCTGTCGAAGTTTGAGACCGATTCCTCTGCCATCTTGAATCCGATGGAGAAACCTTTGCCGTTTACTCCGTTCAAGGACTTTACTGGCAGACCTGTCAATGAAATCCACCTGTATTCCACGACCTTGGCAAATGCCATCTGTGCTATATCTTCCGCTAAGATTGGTGCTTTGATGGATAACAGACTGAGCGAAGCTATTATCAATGCCTACAAGGCGAAGAACCAGAAACCAATCACCTTTCAGGAAGTTTTTGATCATTATACGATGTTGATGCCCGAGAAGAAACAGGGTGATATGGATAGTGTAAAATCAGTCTTAAACCAGTTGATTCTGAATAATATTTTTGCAGAGGAAGACAAGGTAGATTTGGTGAAAGGTTGTTATATTATCAACTTAGGAAAGTTTGACAAGGAAGGTATCATGGCAAAGGCTATCGTATATTTCGTGACATCTAAGTTGAACAATATCTATGAGCAACTGCCTCCACAGGCAAAGAATGAGGACAGGGTGGAACTACGCCATTTCACCATCATTGATGAGGCTCACTATATGCTTGGTTTCGAAAACAAGCCTTTACAGAACTTGATAGCTGTGGGTAGAAACAAGGGTATGAGCATCATCCTTGCTACACAGAATATGGATTCGTTTAAGAAAGCCTCTTTTGATTTCTATGCCAACGCCCAATATCCACTCATTATGAAGCAACAGCAACAGAATGATGGAGTGTTGAAGGATTTGTTTGGTGTGAGTGGCATGGCTCTGCAGGAACTGAAGCAAGCTATTGCTGGCTTGCAGAAGGGTGAACTGATAACCAAGGATGCCCAGGCTATGACCCTCGGCATAGGCAAACATTGGAAGAAAATTAAGGTTACTCATCTTATTTAATAATGAATAAAGATATAGACTATTATCTGGGTGCTTTTGAAAAGATGAAAAGGGCGCTTATGCGGGGTGTGAAAGCTCCGCATAAGCCCCTTTTGCTCTTGGCTATTTTAAATCTCTGCCAGCGAGGTATCATAAAAGATAATCATATTGTTCTTTCAAGTGAGTTGGTTGGGGAGTTTAAAAGGTTATGGAGATTGTATATTGGTGAACAGAATACAGGGGGTAGTATTTTGGTTGCAGAGGGATTGGCCATGGATATTCCTCATTGTTATCCTTTTAAATGTAGCATAGAGAACCCTTATTATCATTTGCAGCATGAACCCTTTTGGCGATTGGTAAAAAATGAGAAAGGCAAAGAAAGGAAGTTTTATTCTAGCTTAAAGTCTTTACGTGATGTTTTTGCTTATGCAGAAATAGACCAGGATTTATTTGATTTGATGGTTTATAGAGAGTCTGCTGTAATACTGGAGTGTAAGCTTCGGGAACTCATATAAACTAATCCCGAAGTATTTATGAATGCTTGCCATGAGTAAAAATATGATATAAAGCTTTTGCCCTTGCAGGGCGCATTGCAGATTGCTAGTGTACCCAGGGTGTTGCCCTGGGCTAAGAGCCTTTGGGCCTTCAGCCCGTTCTTGAACCACCTGCGGAAGACATAGTATCCTTTAAATTCTGTTTTCTTTGAATAAATTGCTGATTTTTGAAAGAAATTGCGTAATTTTGCAACCGAAAAGAAATAATATTCAGTTTTTAATAGACAAATGGTAGATACATTACAAAACTTTTTAGTTCAGGTTAGCGATTTTCTCTGGTCGTATATCATCATCACCGTGTTGATATGCTGTGCCCTGTTTTTCACTTGGCGTACTAGGTTTGTACAGTTTCGACTCATCAAGGAGATGGTCAGGCTGCTGTTGAATCCCGACAAGATTCAACCGGAGGAGATAGGCCATGATGAGCTGTCGATGGAGGTAAAGGTGGATGGCGAGATGAAACATATCTCTTCCTTCCAGGCTTTCGTGGTGGCATTGGCCAGCCGTATCGGTACGGGTAATCTTGCAGGCGTAGCTACTGCAATCAGCATCGGTGGACCGGGAGCCGTGTTCTGGATGTGGGTGCTGGCTTTACTGGGTTCAGCATCGGCTTTCATCGAATCAACTCTTGCCCAACTTTATAAGCGTAAGGGCAAGACATCCTTCTTTGGTGGACCTGCCTATTATATGAAGTATGGATTGGGAAAGGGATGGATGGGTATTCTCTTTGCCGTCCTGATGATCATCACCTTTGGCTTTGCCTATAATTCTGTTCAGAGCAATACCATCTGTCTGGCTTGGCAGAAAGCGTTTGGTATAGAACCAGCTACCATGGGAATTGTGCTTACTGCGCTTACCCTTCTCATCATCTTCGGTGGTATCCAGCGAGTGGCTAAGTTCTCTTCTACCGTGGTTCCTGTGATGGCTGTCGTCTATCTTCTGATAGCTGTAGGAGTAGTGGTTTGGAATATTGCCAGTCTGCCTAAAGTGTTGCTTGCCATTGTGGAGAATGCCTTCGGATTCAATCAGGCTGCCGGCGGAGTGCTGGGTGTTACGGTGATACAGGGTATCAAGCGAGGTTTGTTCAGTAACGAGGCTGGTGAGGGTAGTGCACCTAATGCAGCAGCTGTGGCTACGGTAAGCCATCCGGTGAAGCAAGGTTTGATTCAGGCTTTGGGTGTTTTTACAGATACCTTGGTGGTATGTTCCTGCACCGCCTTCATCATCCTTGTGAGTGGGGTAGATGTTACCGCATCCAATGGTATCCAGCTGACGCAGGATGCCTTGACCCACGAAATCGGAAGTATCGGCAATCCATTTGTGGCTGTGATGATCTGGCTCTTTGCCTTTAGTAGCATCATCGGCAACTATTATTATGGCGAGACCAATGTGAGATATATCAGGGATTCCAAGTTGGGCGTATTTATCTATCGCCTTGCTGTGGCAGCGATGGTGATGGTAGGAGCTGTGGTATCGCTGGATTTCGCATGGAGCTTTGCCGATATCACGATGGCTCTTCTCACGCTCTGTAATCTGGTGGCTATTGTTCTGCTTTCCCGCCAAGCCGTCTTCCTGCTGCAAGATTATCGTCAGCAGAAAAAGGAAGGAAAGAATCCTGTATTCAGCAAGGATAAGATGCCTGAGATTGCTGATAAGCTGGAGGCATGGTAATATACGGCTTTTATCTGAATGATGCAAGAAAAAAGGAAAAAGCTTTGAAAATAAGATTGTTTTCAAAGCTTTTTCCTTTTTCTGTACGTATTGCTTAAAGTATAGTTATAACATTGTCAAATGGTGGTATAACATATAGCTGTCATTGAAATCAGGTCTGCTACCACCTGCGGACAACATAGTATCTTGTAGGGAATGCCAGGCTTACAATCAGGGCAAAAATCAGTACAGCAACAATTCCCACAATAATATAGGCTATTACAACACAAATCAGATATATTGCCACTATACTGAGGAAAGAATAGAGCATCATCCAGCTTGCTGCCTTCTTGCCATATTGTTCCTTGTCTTTCTTATATCTGTACCAAAGACACAGAACGGGGGTTGCTATGGTAAGTGCTACACCTATGGAAGAAAGTGTATCACTTGTGGAAGAAGCAAGGAAGATGAAGTTATGAAAATGAGAGAGTATATGCACATGCCTCTTTTTCACATTATCCAAACATAGCTCTCAAGTCACCCAATATTTGTGACGCCATCTCCCATGTACATTCGTCTTTGCTTGCAGCCATACGTAAGAGACCCTGATAGGCCTGATTGAGAATCGTGTTGTCATTAGGACTATTGAGAATCTGTTTAATGGTTGTAGGGCTTTCTGCCATTAAAATATCACCATACAAGGATGCTGCTTGACAAGTATCACCATCCTGTTCGCACAGGATAGCAATGTCAAGCAGCCTTTTCTTTTTTATATTTGTGCTCATGTTAAACAGTTTTCTTTAGTAGAATGTGCTGCCGTCGCAATCGCGTCTCATGCCGTTTCCCGACTTGCTGTAGGTGTTGCCGTTATCATCCATCATTTCTCCGGTAGAAGTACGATGGATATTCACACTATTGCCGTAGACATCGTAAGCCTGTTGGAAGTCTGGCTCGTTATCACTGCTGGATGACGATGTTCCACCATTACTGCTAGAAGTTATGAAACCAAGCGCTATGCGGAACATTAGGTAGTACATGAACAAGGTCAATGTCAGCACCACGAGGTACGCTATCATGACATACGACAGAAGAATCCAACATAACTGTACCCTTGCTGCATGCTTGCCGTAGAGAATCTTTGTTGTGGAATAGTTTGAGATAAGCTTCAGAGGGTTTTGCATAGCCGACAGTCTATCTTCCGGCATGATCGGTGCATCAGCTCTTTTGTCCCATTGTCTGCGCATCTTTTTCCATTGGAAGAGATATTTGAATATCTGCACGAAAAACCATATTGATAATGCCACATACAGAAATGTCGCAATATATAATGCAACCGTTAATATCTGACCTATTGCACTTATCGGTTCGTTGTCCTGTGCCTTGTCTGTGGCAGCGTTCTCCTCTGCGTCAACTTGTTTTGAGTTGAGACTTTTTCTGTTTGTGGTTGCTTGGCAGAAGAAGCAGATTCCCTTTCTTGGACTTCTCCTTGGCTTGTCTCTACCGTGGTTTTGTCGAATGTTTCATTGGTGCTTCCGTCTATCTGCTCCTGAGCACCGGTTTTGCCTGTGGATATAATTCTTTCGCAGCAATAAGTAGCGACATAAGCCGTCTGCCCCTTGTACTCGATTTTATCATGTCACCATCAATTCCGAGTTCCTCAATCTCATAGCCTCGATGAATCATTCCGATTTTTTGAAGATAGTTGGGTGAATCCCACACGGTGAGATCTTGGTCGCTCACTCTCCATTTGTCGCCTTTGTCGGCCATTACAGAGAGCGAGGCAAGTATGCCAACCATGATAAAAAACACTCGCATCCAGCTACTATTGAGGATGCCTGATGGTGAAAATGTTTTTCTCATAAACCTAATTTCTGCAACGCTATAATTTGATATTTTTTATAAGTGCCCGAGCAACAAAAAGTTACTGAGGGGTTGCCATGTCTGAGATTTCACTTATCTTTGTGTTGCAATTAAAAATATAATAAAACTCAGAATGACATGGCAAAAGTACAAATAAAATCTGAGAAACTCACTTCTTTTGGAGGATTTTTTTCGATTATGGAGCAATTTAATGCTCTTTTGCTCAAACTATTGATTCCTCCTTGGGATTGAGATGCATATTGTTTGGTTATATCTAACGTTATTCAATCTGTGAAATCTATAGGTATTCATTCATAAAGGAAGCAGGCATAATCTCTTGGCTCCTTTTTCAGATTGGAGTAAGTGTAGCCAACATCAAGTACAAGACCTTGGAGAAAGAAATGCTGATAGAAAAGATGAACCACGAACAGAGCTTGCTCTATATCCGTATCTTATGGCTCATCCTGGCACTCATCATATTGTTGATAGCCATTCTTGTCATCCTATACCGCAGGAAACTCGACAGGCAGAGATCCGAATTGTTGGAAAAGACATCCTATATCAATGGTGTGGAGAATGAGCGCAAGCGTCTGGCCAAGGAATTGCATGATGGAATATGCAACGATATTCTGGCGGTGAATATCATGATGCAGACCAATAAGGAGGAAGCAGAAAGATTGCTTAAGAACGTGGGACATGATGTACGCCGTCTTTCACATGAGCTGATACCACCTAGGTTTGACAACACTTCGCTTGCGGAGCTGATAGAAAGCTTCTGTCAATCGGTAACAGCCGAAAACGGAACCATCGTTAAGCCGTTCATCAGTACCTCTTTCAATGCGCAGAATCTCCCCGACGGCAAGGCGATAGAAATCTACCGCATCATCCAGGAATGCGTATCTAATGCCATCAAATATGGATACAGCAAGATGATAAGCGTCACGCTGGATATCTGTGGAAAGCAGGGGAGCATATCCATCATCAACGATCTGTCACCACTTCACCCTATCAGCCAGGACAAGCCAGGAATCGGCAAAGATACCCTGAAGATGAGAGCTGATGCTCTGCAGGCAGAACTCGATATAAGAAATGATGGAGAAGAGTATCTGGTAGAACTCAAGTTTCAACTATAATCTGCGAGCAAAGGCTTGCGAAAAATTACGCTTAAAAATGTATCATCATGGAAAAGAGCAAAAGCATCCTTATTGTAGATGACCATCCTGTCGTCTTGGTTGGTTTGAGGGCACTCATCCTGCAAGATGGTGTCTATAAAAATGTACAGACCGCCTCTAGCCTCCTATCTGCCAGGGATATCATCAACAGGGAGAATATCGATACCGCTATCATCGACTTGGAACTGAGTAATGAGAATGGTCTGCTGCTTGTCAAGCTGCTTCACCATAAGCATCCCAAGACCAAGATCATTGTCTATACGATGCACGAAGAAATCTGGACGATACGCCAGCTGATGGACGAGGATGTAGATGCCATAGTTTTGAAAGGTGATGACCCGCAGGAACTTCTTACTGCTCTGCACAGGATAGAAGAAGGAAAGGGGTATTATAGTCAACAGTTTTTCAGACTGATCAATCAGCAGAATGTCGAGCAAGTCAACCTCTCTAATAGAGAACTCGAAGTCTTGGAGCACATAGCCGAGGGACATTCGACCAATACCATTGCCCGGGAGTTGAACATCAGCAACAATACCGTAGAATTTCACCGCCACAACTTGATGAGCAAGCTGCAAGCCAGCAATGTGGCAAATATGGTGAAAAAGGCGATGCAGATGGGGTTGGCGTTCATCAAGCATTGAAAACTATCTTATTTTTTTCTTCTTCTTCATCACCGGCTGATGTTCTCATTATTATTATATAGTTCTATTTTACTTCTGTAAGCTTACCCGTTTGGGAATCGATGATATAACCATGCAGATTGACATCCTTTGGTACAAGAGGGTGGGTACGGATGGTATTTTGTGCAAATGAAATGTGAAACGAAATTTTCCTATTTCTCTGGGGTAGGCTTGAGATAGGCCATGAACTTCTCCGGCTGATAGTTGAGAACCAGCTCGTCAGGGAACTCTGCTTTCTCTACCAGAGGCATGATGTTGCTGTAGTCGGCAATCATGGTAGAGAAGTGGGCATCACTTCCAAAGATGACTGGGGTCTCGTACTTCTTGGCAAGTTCCAGCAGTTCCAGATTATTGGGAGCTGCTACCGACTTGTGGCGGATGGGAGCCATGGAGTGATTGTTGATTTCGAGCAAGGTATGCGTCTCCTTGGAAACCTTCATCAGAGCCTCGAAATCCAGTTCTGCCGTTCCATCTCCAGGATGGGAGATGATTTGCACAAATGGATTGCGCATGGCATTGATGACACCCTGCGTGTTCTCTTCCTTGGTTCCTCCCTGCCAGCAAAGGCTATGAATGCCAGCGATTCGGATATCAAGCATGCGCCAGTAATCCTCATCGAGGTCAATATCGCCTTGGGTATTGAGGATGTTGAGTTCCGCTCCCAGCATCAGCTTGATTCCGTAGAGCTGACGGGGAACGCAATGCAGGTTTCTGAAATAGATGGGATCACAGGTGCCCGGGATATGTGGTCCGTGCTCTGTGATTCCCAATATTTCCAACCCCTTTTCTTTTGCTGCCAAGGTCATTTCCTGCAAACTGCTGTAGGCATGACCCGATGCTATAGTATGTGTATGAACGTCTAATAATGTTTTCATACTGCAAAGGTACGGATAAAGTTTGGAAAAGCAAAGATTCTTCGGGCTTTTTCTTTTATTCTGGTTGTTTTGGGTAGCTGAATAGCAAAAACGCTGCCAGTTTATAAGAAACTGACAGCCGTAATGATTATAGGTTTTATTTCGCAAATCCTTTCTTTTTCTTCATCCTCTTACCCACGAAGTTCCAGGAAGGCATCTTCTTCAGGGTACTTCTCACGGGCTGTACATCCCAGAGCAGGAAGATGATCAGCACGGCTATGCCGATGAGACAGGTGATGCCATAGAGATTCCGGATGCTGAGCATCAGAAGATTGGTGGCATCGTAGGGCAAGCCGCGCGACATGTTGTCTGTCATCTGATAACGGAGCCCGAAACTGTAAAGGCCTGAGCACATCGCCGACATCGGACCATTACGGATGATGCCTGCCATCGTCAATCCCATGAAGAAATGTTGGAATGGCATCAGCTCTTCCAGATACACGGTGAGCATGCAGAAGAAGATGGCGTTGCCGAAGCTCCGCAGAAAACAGGCAGATAGAGCGCCTCGATGTTAAGACCCGGATCGATGAGGAAATACATCATCACGGGATAACATACCATCGTTGCCACGCCTATCGTGAGCAGACGGGTGTATTTCTGATGAAGCACCTTGCACCAGAAGAGGCAGAAGAGGCAGCCGGCGATGGCACCCGTCCATTCCACGAAGTTGAGCACATTGGTGGTGATGTTGCCGAAATGCAGCACGCCACCCGTAAAGGCGGTTTGCAACACTTTAGGCGTACTGCCCATGAACTCTACGAAGGCGAAGAGAATGAGCTGCGGGATGAGTCGCTTATACTTCCACGCCGCCGGCTCGATGTAAGGGTGACGGATGTGGAGCATTCGCTGGATGCAAAAATATCCGGTAAATATAAAGAGCAATACATCCATCTGCATGATCTTCGAATCGAGCCAGTTGTAGTGCTCGCCATAGGTGAAGAAGAAGATGAACTCCAGCATCCATGCCGACCACAGGAAGCAGCCTAGATAGTCGAGGCTGATGAAGGGCAGAGGTTTCATGAAGCGGAAGTCGTGGGTGGTGACGTACACGATGAGTGCCACCAGGAGCAGGGCTCCCGTCATCGTCCAGTTGATGATGCGCCAATCCTGATAGATGTAAATCAGGTGTTCGGTGACCCAGGGCGAGAGGAACATATTTCCCAGCACGATGCAGTAGAGCAGGGGGAAGAAGATGGTGAAATCGCGCTTGGAGGTCATCCACAACTGGATGGTGCTCATACATTCGAAGGTTCCGCAGAGTTTGAAGAAGCCTGCGATGTAAGCGAGAATGCACATCAAGGGCACCGAGTCGGTCCACATGATGAGGAAATTACAAGCTGCCACTACCAGTGCCGCATTCAGCAGGAGCTGGCGGTTGGTAAAGTGGAACTTCATTTTGAAGAGGAAGGGGAATGGCATCGCCACGCCCACCACGTTGAACATGATGATCATGAGCACGTCTTCTCTCATCAAACTGTACTCGCCCATCACCTGGCTCATGGCTCCTCCATAGATTCCGCCCGACATCAGGAAGGTGAAGGCGAAGAGGAGATAAATCCAAGGCTGTAATCGGCGAGGAATGTATCCATTGAACGATGGAACCCGGAAGGTCCCTGAAGCATTGGAGGTCCTGGCATTTTCTATCGTTTATAATTTATCATTTATAGTTTATAATTTATAGAACATTCTATTTAATGTGAACCTTGGTTTCTACGTTTAGTCCGGCACGGAGCAGGGCAACATTCTTAGGATCATTGTCCTTGGTAAGGGCGATGCGAACAGGCACGCGCTGCTCTACTTTTACGAAGTTGCCGGTGGCATTATCCACAGGAATCATGGAATAGGCATTGCCGCTGCGGCAGAGAGAGCCTCTACCTTGCCATGGAATACTATATCTGGGATGGCATCGGCGGTGAAATCTACGCTCTTTCCCACGGTGATGCCGTCCATCTGAGTCTCACGATAATTGGCTACCACCCAAACATCATTGTCATCCACGATGCGGGCGAGCATCTGACCAGGCTGCACCAACTGTCCCTCGTGAATATCCTTTCTTCCCATCACGCCATCGCAGGTTGCCACGATTACGGTATAGGAAAGATTCAGGCGAGCCAGGTTGAGCTGTGCTTCTGCCACGCTCTCTCCGGCACGTGAACCGCCGAGCTGCTGGGTCTGTACATTGCGAACTGATGCGGCACTAGCCTTGCGGCTGCTAGCCTGCTCATAACGTGCCTTGGCTCCCTGATAGCGGGCATAAGCATTGTCGTATTGCTGACGGGTTACCGCATCCTTCTTCATCAGGGCTGCAAAGCGGTCGAAGTCCTGCTTGGCATTCATCATATCCACACGAGCCTCCTCGATGCCGGCAGCCGCTGTCTGCACATTGGTATTGGTGGTGCCCATGCTGGCAGTAACTACCGAAGAACTTGACTTGGATCCACGCAAGCCTGCCTCTGCCTGAGCTACATGCAGGCG
The DNA here is from genome assembly GCF_003468525.1 of Prevotella sp. AM34-19LB. Lineage (NCBI taxonomy): Bacteria > Pseudomonadati > Bacteroidota > Bacteroidia > Bacteroidales > Prevotellaceae > Prevotella > Prevotella sp. AM34-19LB. The sequence continues at coordinate 33,018 of NZ_QSIG01000014.1, forward strand.
GAACTCAGCATCCTCGATGATGACGAGGGTATCGCCCTTCTTTACGTGCTGATAATCGTTGAAACGAATCTCCTTGATGAATCCCGGTACACGGGTATTGATAGGGGTGATATGGCGGTTTACCTGTGCATCATCTGTGTAAGCCACATCGCTGCCATGATAGAAATGGCTGAAGCACCAGCCGATTGCTCCCAGAAAAAGGAGGATAATCACTACATTATATATTCTCTTGATAATCTTCTTGCTCATTGCTTTATTTATTTTATTGTTTCTAAATTTCTCCTGCCACGTACTTCATGCGATAGTAGGCATAGACGATGTTGATGCGGGCATCCACCTCGCTGAGCTCGGCATTGAGCTTGAGGTTGGAGGCATCCACCATGTCTGTAACCAGAGCGAGCTGGCTGAGATAGCGGGCATTCATCACGTCGTAGTTCTGCTGTGCCAGCTCCACGCTCTTTCGCTGCGTTTCCAGTTCCACGTAGGTTTGCTGATACTGCACGTAGGCAGCCTGCACATTGTTGTTGAGCTGCTCTGCCTGTACGGCATGTGCCTCTTTAGCCTGTCGGGTCTCTACGGCAGCCTGCTTGATGCGCTTGTTGCTCTTGAAGAGAGAGCTGAGGCTGTATTTCACACCCACTCCCACATACCAGACGTTGAGGTTCTTGTCAACAGGTGGCAATTCGAAGAGGATAGGTCCATCGAAGTTGTCTGCGGCAACGAATGCCACTTTTGGCAGAAGGTCGCTCTTGGCTATCTTCTCTTTCTGTTCGGCGATGCGGATGGCGTTGCTGCTCTGCTCCAGGAGTGGAGAGTTCAGGGTGCCTGCCGTCTGCCAGTAAGCCTCGCCCTCCTTGCCGTAGGTCTTGTCGGCGATAGTGGCATCGGGGATAATCTGAATCTCCTGGCTTGTCTGGTTCATCTGGCTTCCTTCATTCTTTTGGCTTTCCTGGTTCATTCCGAGGGTATTGCAAAGCTGATGGTTCAGGATGCTCCGGTTGTTTCGGAGCGCCGTAAGACCGAGTTTGAGGCTTTCCATCTGGAGCTCGTATCGGGTGATATCGTTCTTCAGTGCCATGCCTTGTGTCTGTTTCTCCTTGATGTCATCGATGAGCTGACGGGTCAACTCGATGTTCTTTTCATACACCTTGATACGGTTGTCTATCTTATAGAGGTCGAGATATTGACCGAGGGCGATGAAGCGAATCTGCTGGCGGGTGAGTTTCACGCCTACTTCTGCCTGCTGCTTTCCGAGTTCGGCGAGTTTGATGCCAGCGTTGATGGCTCCACCGGCGTAAACCACCTGCTGTGCCTGGAAGGCGAAGTTGTTGCCGAAATGTGGGGATTTCAAACCATGAACGTTGCTGAAGTTACGGTCGGTAATCAGGGCATTGCCGATGTAGCTGAATGAGAGGGAAGCATCGAGGTCGGGCAGTTTTTTGCTTTTAGCCGCTTCGATGCCGAGATGGGCTGCTTCTACTCCTGATAATGAAGTGCGAAGACTTTTGCTGTTATCCTCTACCTTCTGGAAGAGTTGGCTGATGGTCATGTTTTCTTTCTTGCTGACGGGCAAGGAAGAAGCCGCTCCTACGGTGGTTTGTGATTGAGCCGAAGCCCAATGGGTTCCTCCTGCAAGCAGAAGGCTTACAAATAAGATGTTCTTAATCATTGATCATTACTTTTTGAATTTCGGGTGCAAAGGTACGGAGTTTTGAGCGAACAATCGCTTTAAATATTTCGCAGCGGATGGACGATTTGGGAATAATAGTTCTTTTATCTCACATATTTTGTGTAATTTTGCAACCGAAATAGGAATAAAGAGATATAATAACTCTATATATAATAAGGTGTAGATGGAATTATCTGAATTAAGTAGTCAGCAGGAAGCAAGCCTTTCCTGCTCTGGTTTGGAGGAATGGCAGGAGGGTCCGCAAGTTTTGACTTACGGAGCGATATTGATTTGCCGGAAGGGAAAGGCTATGCTGAATGTGAATTATAAGGATTGGGAACTTTATGAGGGGGCGGTGATTACGCTCTTCCCGAATGATGTAGTGGAATTGAAGGTTGACGGGGATTGCAAATCCCCTCAAACTGAAAATGGGGATTGCAAATCCCCTGAAACTGAAAACGGGGATTGCAAATCCCCTCAAACAGCGAACAGTTTCCAGGCCGAAATCCTGAAATATAATCCTTCCTTGCTTCGCGAAGCAAGCTTGCAGCTGGAGCAGACGGTGTATTCTTCCTTGCGGGAAGACCGCTGCCGGCAGGATACCCCTGTGGTGACAAACATCATCAATGGGATGTTTGGTTTATTGAAGGTATATTTCGACCAGTCGGAATGTACCTGCATCTCGCAGTTGGTATTGTGTCAGTTGAAGGCGTTCTTCATCGGTTTCCATGAGTATCTTCAGCGCAATCCGCAATACCGGCCAGATGAAGTGAAATTGTATCGTGTAAGAGAACTGTTCAATCGGTTTATGATGTTGCTGGAGAAGGATTACAAGATTTCAAGGGATGTGAACTATTATGCCGAACAGATGAATATCTCCTCGAAATATCTGACCAACATCGTGAATCAGGTGACGGGGCATACCCCCAAGACCATCATCGACCAATACGTGATTCTGCAACTCAAGATGCATCTTAAGCGGACCACGCAAAGCATCAAGGAGATGGCTTGGGAGTTTCATTTTGCCGACGTCAGTTTCTTCTGCCGCTATTTCAAGAAGCATACAGATCTGACACCGCAGCAGATAAGGTCGTAATCACAACCTTCAGTTTTTCTCTGATCTCGGCTTCTTCTATCTCGCCGATGTATTCAGGTGACAGCGCCTTGAGTTCTTCAAGGCATCCCATCTGCATCATGGTGGCGATAGGGAGGAGCTTATGTGCCGCCTTTCCTATGCGGTCGGTAGATAAGGATTCCTCTTCTATGGCTTCTTTCAGGTTCTCGAGGTGTGCTGCAAGTTCCTGCTTCACGGTATCGAGAATCTCCTTCGCCGCCTCTTCGTCGCCTTCGGCAAAAGCGAGGAGAGAATCAAGCTGAGGCTTGGATTGGGACTCTATTCCCAGGATATCAGACAGTTTCTCCATGCTGAATGGCTTGAACAGGCAATCATCAAAGCCTGCTTTCAAGAGCTGTCCCAAGATGCTTGTATCGTGAGCCGTCATCGCTACCACCGTCATTTGGGTATGGTTGATGTGGGCAATCATATCCATGCCGTTCATCTCCGGCATTTCGATATCCATCAGCATCAGGGCTGGCTGCTCGTTATGCAGCGTAGTGAGGGCGTCCATTACATGGTTGCAGGCGAATACCTGCCAGGTGTCGCCTACGATGCGACGCAGCATCTCCTGGAGAAGCTGGAGCTGCAGCTTGTCATCATCCAGAATCAGAATCTTGTGGTTGGCAAATTCCGGCTTCTTCTTTATATCAGTAACCTGATGGCTGCCAGAATTCTGTCCTTCCTTATCTTGAGCAGAATCGGGAGAAGGATCATGCTTAACTTCTGATGGAGCCATTTCCTGAGACTCCTCCATTGGTGCTGGCTCGATAGGGATGGTGACGATGAAGGTAGAACCTTTGCCAGGGTAGAGTGGAGGATGATTTCTCCGCCAAGCAGCGATACCAGTTCCTGGGTGATGGACAATCCCAAGCCGGTACCCTCGATGCCCTGGGCACTCTTCAATCTCGTAAACGCCTGGAACACTTTCTGTTTCTCCTCATCGGTCATTCCTTTTCCCGTATCCTTTACGCTCAGGGTAAGCGTAGGCTTGCCCAGAATTTCTGAAACCTGTGCCTGGATGGTAACGCTGCCCCGGTCGGTATATTTGATGGCATTGCTTACCAGATTATCCAATATCTGACGAATGCGGAAGGCATCAGCACGGAAGAATTTCTTCTTCATTGGAGAATCCGAAGTTTCCGAAGAATCCGAAGTTCCCATCCCCTTCATCTTGCATTCGAATGAAATCTCCAATCCTTTCTCTTCTGCCCGCAATTTCATTCCCTCTACCGATTCTGCTACCAGTTGCGCTGGCGAGAAAGTGGTTGGTTGTACCTTCATCAAGCCATTTTCCAACTGATGATAATCGAGCAGGGAGGCAACGAGATGGGATAGATGTGCGGCAGAATTCTTGATGTTCTGGAGGCATTCGATGCCCTGGGGATTGCTGACGTAGGCTTTCATCAGATCGATGAAGCCCGAGATAGAGGCAGCTGGCGCCTTGATATCGTGGGTGATGGTGAGGAGCAGGCGCTCGCGCTGGTTCATGATACGCTGGATTTCCTCATTGGCAGCCTCCAGGTTTTCCCTGTAGATACGCTCCTTTCTGGCATCGCGCCAGATAAACCAGATCATGATGACGATGGCAAAGAAGGCTACGATGGCGAGCAGTTCCATTTGCCACAACAGATGCTTTCTTGCTTCCATCGCCTTCTCGATGGCTTCCTGCATATTGTCTTTCTCACGCTGGTGTACATCGCTCAGATGTTTGGCGGAGCGCAGGGCGAGTTTGGCACTCACCATCTTCAGCTCTTCCATCTCCCTATTGATGTTCTGCTTGTGGTCTTGTGTAGCCACTTTCTCCTTCTTGTCTATCTGTTCTAGGATGTTTGCCACGTTTTCCGCCACGTTGACTGGGGTGGTAACAGAATCGATGACAGCCCGGTTGCTGTCCTGTTTTACGCTCAGGGTCTCGGCGTGCTCCTTCTTGAAGGCATCGGCGAGTCGGCGGAAGAACCCCCTTCGGGTCTTCAATACCTCTACCGTGGTCTTCTTCGCCTCGTGGGTTTGAGGTGCCTTGGAGTGAACCAGTATGGAATCCTTTCCCGTATTCAGATTCTTCACCTTATTTTGCAGATAGTTTTGGGTAGGTCTTCCTGCCATGGCATCAGACAGTTGCTTCAGGTTTCTCTGCTCCTCTTTGAGCAGGGAAGAGATGGTACTATCGGCGGCACCCCTTTTTTGGATATACTCGCGCGAAGCTTCATTGATGGCATTGATGCTCTTGGTGTTGCTATACACCAGACTGATTGCCAGAATCATGATAATGGCAATGGCGCTATATCCGAGGGCTACCTTGAGAGGAATATTGTTCTTGTGCATGAGAAATCGTTTAAAATGATGAGCAGACTGATATCTTGCTCAATAGATATTTGTTTGCAAAGTTAATGCAAAAAAATGATATTAGAAAACAAAAGGGCTAAAAACAAGTCAGGAGACCAATGAATTCTATCATTAGTCTCCTGCCTGATTGAAAGCGACGCGTAATTACTAGTGTTATTCTATCTTTTCCTCTGTTAATTACTTTTTTTTAAAGGTGATATTACTCTGCTACAGTAGAATCTGTTGCTGTAGAGTCTGCTGGAGTCTCTGCTGGAGTTTCAGCTGGTGTCTCTGCTGGAGTCTCTTTCTCTACTGTTGTGTCTGCTGGAGCAGCTGGTTCTGCTGGGGCTACTGTGTCAACTGGAGCTACTGATGATACACTTGCCATCTTGTTGCTGGCGAATACATTGCTCACTGAAACCATAACCATGGCAGCAATAGCTGCGAAAACTAACTTTTTCATAATCTTTTGTTTTTTTATTGTGAATATTATATTTATTACTTTCTTTGTGAACAGCCTTGCTTGCGTTACCGCTCATTGGCGTGTTCACTTTCTAATATCACAATCTGCGTGCCAAAAAACAAAAGAATTATCTAATTGCTTGATTATCAGTTGTAATTGCTCTTTGTGCCAGAATTCTACATTGTGGAAAGTGTGGAACTAGTGTGGAATTATTCCCCAAAAAGTTGGGGAATGGTCATCAGATACCGTATTTCTTCATCTTATTGTAGAGTGTCTTTCTATCCACGGCGAGCAATTGTGCAGCCTTGCTCTTGTTGCCGCCTGCTGCTTTCAGCGCAGCTTCTATTCTCTGCAGTTCTGTTTCCTCATCGTGCAGGGCGGTAGGGGCTTGTGGCTGGATATGCGCCATACTCTGTTCCAGTTCGGTTACTCCGATGTATCTTCCGGTGGCGAGCAGGGTAGCTCGTTTCATCACATTGTTCAGTTCTCGCAGGTTGCCCGGCCAGTTGTAGGCGGCAATTCGCTCCTTGGCTTTGCCGTCGAGTCCTTCCACATTTCTGTTCAGCTCCTTGTTGGCGTGCTTGATAAAGAGGTCGGCAAAGAGGAAGAGGTCGGCACCACGGTCTTTCAGCTCCGGCATGTAGATGGTAAACTCATTGATGCGGTGGTAGAGGTCTTCACGGAAGTTGCCTTCTGCCACGCGTTGAGCCAGATTCTCATTGGTAGCGCATACCAGTCGGATATCGATATCTATTTCCTTGTTGCTTCCCACCGGACGGATTTTTCTTTCCTGGAGGGCACGGAGCAACTGCACCTGTACTTCATAGTTCAGGTTTCCCATCTCATCGAGGAAGAGAGTTCCTCCGTTGGCAATCTCGAAAGCGCCCTTCTTGTCCTGATCGGCTCCCGTAAACGAACCTTTCACATGACCGAAGAATTCTGATGCCGCCACCTCTTTAGGAATGGCACCGCAGTCGAGTGCGAAGAAAGGCTTATTGGCTCTAGTGCTGAGTTCGTGTATTCTTCTTGCCACATATTCCTTACCCGTACCGCTGGCACCCAGAATGAGTACCGACATAGGGGTAGGGGCCACCAGCGAAACGAAACTGTAGAGCTTGCGTGAAGCCTCGCTTTCACCTTCCAGGTATTTGGGCACATCCCCATTGGCAGATGATGCCTGGTTTCCTGCCTGCTTGCCAGGTGCTGCGTTTGTAGGAGTAGAATTTGAGTCTGTGGAACGCAGACTATCTGCTGAGTTTGCATGCGAATCCTGTTTTTTCGGAGTCTTGATAGCTTCCTTGATCTTATCCAGAAGGATTTCCGGATGGAAAGGCTTTGCCACATAATCGGTAGCACCTGATTTCATGGCGAGCACCACATTCTGAATTTCTGCATAGCTGGTCATCACGATGAAAGGCACCTGCACGCCATGCTTTCTCATCCATTGCAGCAGGAAGATGCCGTCGTGGTCGGGAAGGCGGAGGTCTGATAATACCAGATCGAATCCTCTTTCTGCTTCCTCGCAAACCTGTATGGCAGCCTTGACCGAAGTGGTTTTCTCCACTTCAAATCCCTTCTTCCTGAGCCATGTCTGAATCATGGTTCCAAATGCGATATCGTCTTCAACTATTAGAATCTTTTCCATATTATTGCGATCTTACTGTCTTGTTGTATCTTTCTTATTGTATCTTTGTCTTCTAAAAAGATAGAGTCGTTTCTGAGTGCAAAGTTAGCACTAATATTTGGAATCAGCAAGGAAAAAGTGCTTTATTGTTTGAATGATTCGAAAAAATTAGGAAGTAATCACATAAAAATGAAAACAATCTGAGTTTTTTAACACTTCATCAGTCTCTGTATTCAGGAAAAATATGTATTTTTGCATTTAAAAAACGAATCTATACAATATTAACGTAATAACAATAGCAGTTATGAAGAAACAAATACTTACATTGGCCATGCTGTCCGCTCTGGCGCTCTCAGCTCATGCCCAACAGCCAGCCAGTCAGCTGTTGCCTTATCAGAACCCTAACCTTTCTGCCGAGGCAAGAGCCAATGACTTACTTTCACGCCTGACCCTGGAGGAAAAGACGAAGCTGATGATGGATGCTTCGCCTGCCATCTCCCGACTGGGTATCCCTCAGTTTCAATGGTGGAACGAGGCGCTGCATGGCGTGGCACGCAACGGATATGCCACGGTTTTCCCTATCACCATGCACATGGCTTCTTCCTGGGATGATGCCTTGCTCTATCAGGTGTTTACTGCCGTAAGCGATGAGGCGAGAGCCAAGGCGCAGGTGGCGAAGAAGTCGGGTAATGTAAAGAGATATCAGAGTCTGAGCTTCTGGACTCCGAATGTCAATATCTTCCGTGATCCTAGATGGGGACGCGGACAGGAGACTTATGGCGAAGATCCTTATCTCACTACACGTATGGGACTCGCCGTAGTGAATGGCTTGCAGGGACAGTCGTTCGACGGCAAGCCGCTGGCGGCTCCTGGTGTTCTGGCTTCTGATCAGTCTAAGACTCCCCAGTATGTCAAGACACTGGCTTGTGCCAAGCATTTTGCCGTGCATAGCGGTCCGGAGTGGAATCGCCACGTCTTCAATCTGGAGAATCTGCCAGCCCGGGATTTGTGGGAGACTTATCTTCCTGCCTTCAAGTCGCTGGTACAGGATGGACATGTGGCTGAGGTGATGTGTGCCTATCAGCGTATAGATGGTGCTCCTTGCTGTTCCAACGCCAAGTTTGAGCGCCAGATCCTCAGAGACGAATGGGGATTCAAGGGATTGATTACTTCCGATTGCGGAGCTGTTAACGATTTCTATATGCCGGGCTATCACGGTACGGCAAAGACTGCTACCGAGGCAACTGCCCAGGCTGTGAATGCCGGTACCGACCTGGAGTGCGGCAGCGCCTATCGCACCATTCCGCAGGCTGTGAAGGCGGGAATGATCAATGAAGATAAGGTAAACCAGAGCCTGAAGCGCCTGCTGGTGGCTCGTTTCAAGCTCGGCGATTTCGATAAGGATGAAACCGTGTCGTGGACTCAGATTCCTGAGAACGTCATCGCCTGCAAGGCTCATAAGGATCTGGCTGAGAAAATAGCTGAAGAAGGCATCGTACTTCTTCAGAACAGAAACCAGCTGCTGCCTTTGAACCGCAATCAGAAGATTGTGGTGATGGGACCTAATGCCAATGATTCCATCATGCTGCGAGGCAACTATTCGGGTTATCCTACCAGTTCTACCACTATCCTCCAGGGCATCCGCAACTATATGAAGGGGGCTGAGGTGAAGTATGTTCCGGCTTGTACCTTGACAAGAAACGAGGTGCAGGAGAGCCGTTTCAACCTCTTCCGTGAGGGAATGAAGGCTACCTATTGGAACAATCAGAATCAGAAGGGCGAGCCGGTGGCTACGGATGTGATGAAGACTGCCATCAATCTGAGCAATGGTGGTAATACCGTGTTTGCACCGGGTGTGAATCTTACTCATTTCTCTGCCCGCTATGAGGGAGTGTTGACTCCTGACAGGGATGAGGATCTTACCATCAATATGGGTATTGATGACGGTTGCCGCCTGATAGTGGATGGCGATACCATCGTGAATATGAGGGAGTGTTGGGGCCGTGTGGCGCCTATCATCAAACCGCTCTCTCTGAAAGCAGGCAAGCCGGTCAAGATTCAGATAGATTATACCCAGAGGGAAGATGTGGCTGTGATGCAGTTTGATATCCTGAAGACTTCGAAGCCTACCTGCGAGCAGATCCTGGCAGAGGTGGGCGATGCGGATGCCGTGGTATTCGTAGGCGGTATCTCTCCAAACCTGGAGGGTGAACAGCTTGAGATTGAGGAGCCTGGATTCAAGGGCGGCGACAGAACCGACCTGGAGTTGCCGAAGGCTCAGCGCCAGGTCATCGCCATGCTGCATCAGGCAGGCAAGCGTGTTGTCTTTGTCAACTGTTCGGGATGTGCCATCGCCATGGTTCCTGAGACTGAGATGCGAGGCAATCCTTCAGGCATGGTATCCTGGTGAACGGGGTGGTGAGGCTGTAGCCAAGGTTCTCTTTGGCGAGGTGAATCCATCGGGCAAGCTTCCGGTTACCTTCTATAAGAGTGTGAACGATCTTCCTGATTTCCTCGATTATACGATGAAGAATCGTACCTATCGTTATTTCAAGGGTGAGCCTTTGTTCCCATTCGGTTACGGTTTGAGTTATACCTCTTTCGAGTATGGCAAACCTACTCTGATGCAGGTGAAGAGCAGGAAGCGTGACGGCAAGGCTGCTGATTACAAGCTGATGTTCTCCTTGCAGAATACGGGCAAGCGAGAGGGTACCGAAGTAGCGCAGGTTTATATCAAGCGCATGGATGACGTGGATGGACCTATCAAGAGTCTCAAGGCATTCAAGCGTGTGTCTTTGAAGGCTGGCGAGCGCCAGATGGTGAGCATCGATCTTCCTTGCAAGAGTTTCGAGGGTTGGGATGCCCAGACCAACACCATCCGTGTGGTTTCTGGCACTTACCAGGTTTTTGTTGGCGGCTCCAGCGCAGATGCTGCCAAGGCTAAGATAGAAGTGAAGATCAGATAGCATTCTAGCTATTTGAAATAAGCCTCATAGCTGAAAGTTCGGCATATTCGGCGAACTTTCAGCTATGGCTCATTTTTTTTACCATTAAGCTTGGTTTATTCGGATTTTCTTTGTAACTTAGCAGCGCAAAACGTAAAGCATGAAGGAATATGGCAAAAATAGTAAATTTCTATCCTGTAGGAATACAGACATTCCTTGCCAGTATATCCAACCGTTTGAGCAATAAGAGTGAACGTGATTTCCAAACGGTTTTCTATCTTATCTTCAATCTGATGGGTGCCCACATGAGGGTAGAAGAGAACAGTGCTATAGGCAGGGCTGATGCCGTGGTGTATATGCCAGATGCCGTATTTGTTTTCGAATTGAAGTATGACGGTTCTGCCGAGGAAGCAATCAGGCAGATAGATGAAAAGGGCTATCTGATTCCTTATACTGCAGATGGCAAGCGCCTGTTTAAGATTGGTGTAAAATTATGACAGCACCCAGCGCACTATTAGCGATTGGATTATCAAGGAAGAATAAAAAAGGCGATAGGTGCACTAACTCTTGAATCAATAAGATTTAGTATACCTATCGCCTTTAGTTTTACTTTTATATGTTTTTTATTTTTGTTTCAACCAGGAAGGAATCTGCTTTAAGACAAAAATTGCTGCAAGGCTAATTGCTGTAGCAACACCTAATCCTGTAGCAACACTATCATGACCTAAAAGACCTAGAATAAAAGCAAAGCAGCCAAATAGAGAAACCAATACGGCTCCTATAATTTGTCCAGTTTTAGACTGTTGAATCTGAGCTTCTAATTCTTTATTCTCTTTATCCATACGATGATCTGCTTGTTTTTCCATAAGAGTTAAAACTCTATTCATAGAACCTGGCATAATGTTCTCGTATTTTTCGAAATCTTCTGGAGAAGGTAATGGACCGCTCCAGGATTTACGTTCGTATGCATAGATAGCTGCAACAACTTTATCTTTATCTTCTTTAGGAAGTTCACTAATGATTTTTTCTAAAGTTTTCTCTTTTTCATTGATAGAATTATCGTCCATTTGGAACCTCCTTTCTAAATAAATCGAATGCAATTTGCATATCTGTACCTATAACTTCCCAATCATTTCTTAAGACTTTTAAATCATCCTTTAAAGACTTTGGTTTATAAGAAATACTAGAGCCAAATATATTCGTAATGCTTCCCATACCTTTTACGTATGGGTTATTAGCTAACTTTGATATTCTTTCTATAAAAGATTTCTTCATAATTCAATCTCCTTTATTCTTATTTGTTGCAAAGTTACGCTTTTTTCTCGAATCAACCAAGAAAAAAACTATTTTTCTTTTGTATATTAAATGAATTTTTGCAAGTATGCACCACTCGCTATGAAAGGGCAGAAGCTTTCCATAGTAATTGAAATGTACTGAAACCTCTTTTCATATTTTACCTCGCTGGCAAGATATTGCCCTAGTACAGGGCAGTAATATGCCAAGGCGAGGCAAGAAACGATGTGTCCTCTCGTATTGGTGGAATTGGTGCATCTGGTTTTCTTCTGATGCGTCGTATAGAATCCTAATCTCTTTTTTACTCTTCACCCTTCACCTTTTCGCCTGAAACCCCGATAAACACTGGGGTTTCGGGAGGTGAAGAGTGAAAGGATACTCTTCACCCTATTAAAACTTCTGAATATCAGATAGTTATAGCGGATTGGTGAAGGGTGAAGAGTGTTTTGCAATTTTCGTGCTGAAATTCTCTGTTGCACCTAGGAATGGAGGAGGGGTTGTGGAGTTTTATGGAAGCAATGGGAGTATATCAGCAGTTAGGGCAATGATGTCTTCGGCTTTCACGAAGTCTGTATTGTGTTTCCTGATGATGCCTTAGATAAAAACAAAGTATGGGAACACTGATGTGTCCCCATACCCTATGTATTTATATATTATTTTGCACTTCCTGCGCCCCATGCTGGAGCACCCTGGTCTTGCCACAGACGTTCTGTTAACCTAAAAGTTTGCCTATACTGCGCAATTTCGTGCGATATCCATAGATGGCAATCACCACGAAACAGATGAATGGAAGAATGAACGACACATTGGTAGATGGCATTCCGAATACGGTATGCATATCGATGATGGATGCCTGCAAAGGTGGCAGGACACTACCGCCCAGGATTGCCATGATGAGACCGGCTGCACCAAACTTAGCATCATCGCCAAGACCCCTCAGGGCTATACCATAGATGGTAGGGAACATCAATGACATGCAGGAACTTACTGCCACCAGACAGTAGAGACCCCAGATGTTGTGAAGGGCAATGACGCCGGCCGTGAAACAGCCACCTGCTATCGCCAATATCATCAGCAGCTGTCCTGCATTGAAGAAGCGGAGGATGAATGTGCAGATGAAGCGGGAACAGCAGAACAGTACCATTGCAAAGATGTTGAACTTCTGTGAGGTTACCTCGGCATCAATCTCTGCCATACCTTCCTGCATCAGAATGCGGGTACCATACTGGATGATGAAGGTCCAGCACATAATCTGTGCGCCCACATAGAAGAACTGGGTAAATACGCCTTCACGATAGTGCGGCATGCGGAAGATGCGGCGCAGGGTAGGCATGAAGTTGATCTTGTTGTCTTTCTCGCTGTTCTTCGGCATCTTGGTAAACAGGATGACGAAGAAGATGGTGAGGATGACCAGACCGATAATCAGGTATGGATTAATCAATACCGAAAGGTCGTACTCCTTGATTGCCTCAAACTCGCTGTCTGAGAGATTGGTGCGCCCAGCCGTATCAAGCGGGTTGAGTTTTGCCTGGATAAAGTTCATTGCCACATACATACCGAGCAGCGAACCCATCGGGTTGAACGATTGCGCCAGGTTCAGTCGGCGTGTTGCCGTCTCCTCCGTTCCCATCGACAGAATGTAAGGGTTGCTCGATGTCTCCAGGAAGGAAAGTCCGCAGGTCAGGATGAAATAGGCGAGGAGGAATGGATAATATTCGCCCATCATCTTTGCCGGATAGAAGAGGAATGCACCGAAGGCATAGAGTCCTAATCCCAGCAGTACGCCTGCCTTGTATGAGAAGCGGCGGATGAAGATGGCGGCAGGGAATGCCATGGCGAAGTAACCGCCGTAGAAGGCTACCTGTACCAGTGCGCCATCCGTAGATGACATTCGGAAGATCTTGGAGAATGCCTTCACCATCGGATTGGTGATATCATTGGCAAATCCCCACAGTGCAAAGCACGATGTGATTAATATGAAGGGTACGAGGTAGCTCACCCCGTCTTTCATCAGGATTGATTCTTTCTTTTTTGGTTCCATATTTCAGGTTAATATTGTCTGCGTTTATGTTTGTAGGGTAAATGTTCAGATGGATCAGATGCTTTGTCTTACCACAGCTCTCAGCTCGTCGATATCCTTGATTTCTCCCTTGGCAAGTGCCTGGGTCAGGATGTTGCCCATACCCGTAGCCTCTATAGGACCCGCAATGACTGGAACGCCCAATGCTTCGGAGGTGAGACGGTTGAGTAACTTGTTCTGTGAGCCGCCGCCGATGATGTGCATGCACTTGATTGGCTGCGGTAACATCTCGTTGAGGTGAGCGGTTGCCTCGGCATACTTGGCTGCCAGCGACTGGAGTACGCAGCGCACGATTTCTGCCTTGTTCTGAGGAACCTGCAACTGATGGGTGGCGCAGTAGTCGATGATAGCCTGCTGCATGGATGCCGGATTCTGGAACGCAGCGTCATCCACCGGGATGATGGCATTGATGTGAGCTTCTTCTGCCAGAGGAAGGATGATGTCGAACTGCTGTTCCTCGCCATTCTCCTTCCATTCTGCCATCAGTCTCTGCATGATCCAGAGACCTGTGATGTTCTGCAGGAAGGTGATGCGACCGCCAATGCCGCCCTCGTTGGTAAACTCAGCCTTTCGGGCTTCCTCGGTAAGGATTGGCTTTTCTATCTCAACACCCAGAAGTGACCAGGTTCCCGAACTGATGAATGCCATCGGGTATTCATCTTCTGTGGCTGGTACGGCTGCTACCGCACTGGCTGTATCATGAGAACCTACAGCGATGACATCTACTTCTCCGAGTCCGGTTTCCTCTGCGATGTCGCGGCGCAGCTTTCCTCTTACGGTGCCCGGCATCACGATCTTGCCGAAGATGTGGCGTGGAAGCCCCAGCTGGTCGATGGTTGCCCAGTCCCAGTCCTTGGTGCTGGCATTCAGCAGTTCTGATGTGGATGCGATGGTATATTCATTGTTGGCTTCGCCAGTGAGATAGTAGCTGAAGAGATCTGGGGTGAAAAGCAGATGAGCTGCCTTCTCCAACTGTGGACTGTTGGCTTTCTTCAGACTGTATAACTGGAAGAGGGTATTGATTTCCATCACCTGCGTGCCGTTGATGGCATAATGTGCCGATGGATCAATCTGCTTGAACACTTCTTCCGGCATTCCCTGGGTGCGGGCATCGCGATAGCATACCGGGTTGCCAGAAGGTTGCCGTCCTGATCGATGAGACCGAAATCCACTCCCCAGGTATCGATGGCGATGCCATCCACCTTGAGTCCTTTGGCTCCTGCCATCTTCAGTCCCGTCTTCATATCCTCGAAAAGGGCGAGGAAATCCCAATAGACGTGGTTGCCTAATCTTACCTGTCGGTTAGGGAAACGATGGATGAGCTCCATTTCGAGCTTGCCGTTTTCTAGTTTTCCGGCAATCACTCGTCCGCTGCCTCCACCGAAATCTATAGCTAGATAAATCATAGTTATTCTAAATGTTTGGGTAGATAAAAGTTGTTTCGTATAAAAAGCGGTAGGAGAGTGCCCTGTTTAGCGGGCAGCTTTCTCTCCTACCGCTTCTCTCATATAGAGGATAGAGGCTTATTGTTTCTTACCTAATACGTAAACCTCAAGATCGTCGATTTCTTCCGGTGTCAGTGTGGTGTATTTGCCGCCACTCTGAACGATGATTCTACAAGCCATCTCAAAGAACATGGCACGCTCGAACACCTCGTCGAAATTCTTGCCGCAAACTACCTGTCCGTGCTTCAGCAAGAGAGCTGAGTTGTGATCCTTCAATGCTGCGATAACGGCTGCTGCCAATTCTGGAGAACCAGGACGATAGTAAGGAATCACAGGGATTTCCTTGCCTACGTGGCATGGTACCTCTGCTGTTACATTGAAGTCCTTTGGTGTTTCCTGCATGCAAGCCACTGCTGTTGCAAAAGGAGACTGGAAGTGGAGAACCACATCACAATCAGGACGCTCACGGAGTACACCAAGGTGGAATCCGCTCTCCATAGAAGGTTTAACGCCATTGAGTACTTCGCCCGTTGCTACCAGACACTGAGATACTTTCTCCTTCTGGAGGCTAGGAACCCATGAACCTGTACCTGAGACAAGAGCCTCGTCGCCGATGCGCCAAGAAAGGTTGCCACTACTGCAGATGGTGAGAGCTGCATCGCCTACGCGGTGAGCCTGCTCCAGGAATTTCTGAATATGCTCTTCTGTAATCATTTTCTTTTTCTTTCTTTTGAATGATATTCGTACTGATGGTGTTACACCTTATTTATATATAGGACCGTAGTTCTTGCAAGCACGGAAGTCTGCACCTTCCTTGTCCATACCGAATGCGTTCCAAGATGCTGGACGGAAGATCTTATCGTCCTCTACATTGTGCATGCATACTGGGATGCGGAGAATAGAGCAGAGGGTGATGAGGTCGGCACCGATATGACCATAGCTGATAGCACCATGGTTTGCGCCCCAGTTGTTCATCACAGAATATACATCCTTGAATGGAGCCTTGTCGCAAAGGCGTGGTGCGAACCAGGTTGTAGGCCATGTTGGGTCTGTACGCTTGTCGAGAACCTTGTGAATCTCAGGATCAATCTCTACAGTCCAACCTTCTGCCAGCTGGAGCACAGGACCAAGACCCTTTACGTGGTTCAGACGAACCATGGTTACAGGCATACCGCCCTTGCTGAGGAAGTTGGAAGAGAAACCGCCGCCACGGAAGTAGTCACGGTTGGCTGGATACCAGGTAGTTGCCTTCAAGCACTTATCTACATCCTCCTCGGTCATCTCCCAAGGCTGCTTCATGATTGGGCTGCCCTCTGCATCTGTAGCCTGACCTGTACCGTCGAGTGTGGTAGCACCAGAGTTGATCAAGTGGATGATACCACCTGCTGCCTGACCTGTAAGTTCCTTACCGGTAACACGCTTCACAGCCTCTGGACTCCAGTAGGTACGAACGTCGCTGAAGATCTGAGCACGACCTGTCAACAGGTGGTTGAACAGCATGGCTACGCCATTGCCTGCATCATTCTCTGTAGCGAGAATGATAGCCTCACGGATACCGTTCCAGTCGAATGAAGTATTGAGGAGAGCCTCAGGATAGTCGCCGTTAGGGTAGAAGTCTGTCCACTGACGCTGTCCCTGGAAACCACCGGCGATGGCATTGTGGCCCAATGCTTCCTCCTTGAAACCTAATTCTTTCAATCTTGGGTTACCGTGCATCAAGTCACGCATGATGATAGTCATCTTCACGATAAACTCCCAGTCAGCATCCTTCTGCTCACGTGTCTTTGCCTTTTCATTGTTGGCGATGTCCTCACCCTCATTGCACATACAGTGCTCGCGGGTCCATGCCATAGCCTTCTCGTACTCCACAGGGTCGTAGATACCCTCAGTCATGCGGCGGATAATCTCAGTAAGGTCAACACTTTCGTTGCGCATACCGAGGTACTCCTGGAAGAAGTTAGGGTCAACGATGGAACCGGCGATGCCCATGCAGGCGCTACCCATAGAGAGATAAGACTTGCCGCGCATGGTAGCTACAGCCTGGGCAGCTCTTGCAAAGCGAAGAATCTTTTCTGCTACGTCAGCAGGGATGGAGTCATCCTCCAAGTCCTGTACATCATGACCGTAGATACCGAAAGCTGGCAATCCCTTCTGGGCATGAGCTGCGAGAACGGCAGCCAGATAAACAGCACCTGGACGCTCTGTACCGTTGAATCCCCATACTGCCTTAGGCCAGTGTGGATTCATATCCATAGTTTCTGCACCATAGCACCAGCAGGAAGTAACGGTGATGGTAGAGCCAACACCCTCGCGCTCAAACTTTTCTGCGCAAGCTGCACTTTCTGCTACACGACCGATGGTACTGTCAGCGATCACGCACTCTACAGGTGAGCCATCGCCATTACGTAAGTTTTCAGAAATCAATTTGGCTACAGACTTAGCCAAATTCATGGTTTTTTCCTCGAGGCTTTCACGTACACCTCCCTGACGTCCGTCGATAGTAGGACGGATACCGATTTTAGGATAGTTACTCATAATTCTTGTTCTTTAAGTTTTTATAGTTACTATATTTTATATACATTATATTATATGTAAGCACAAAGGTAGTGATAAAAAACGAATCTTATCACTACCTTTATACTTTTTTATATTTGTTTTTCTTTATTTAGAATTAAACTTGAATGCCAGAGGTTCATTCTTGAGTCCGGATGGAAGGGTAACGGTTACCTGATTGCCCTTGACGGTGTACTTGACAGACTTGCCGTTCTGCAGCAGAACCAGCTTACCCTTAGGCTTGTTTTCTGTCCAGGTAATGGTCTTAGGAGTCTTCTCTCCATCTTCCAGTGCATAGATGGCGTAGAGGGTCTTGCCATTCTTGTCGGCGGTAAACCATACCTTGCCATCATTATAGTGGGCTGCATTGACGGTAGAGTAAATAGCCTGACCGTTCTTGTTGAGCCAGCTTCCTATCCGCAGGAGGGTATTCACAACTTCCGGTTGCAGGGTTCCGTCAGCCTTCGGACCAACGCCGAGTGCGAGACATCCGCCCTTTGCTACAATTTCAGCGAGAATACCGATTACCTTGTTAGGTGACTTGAACTTGGCGTTAGGTGTCCATCCCCATGCATGGCTCAGGGTGATGCAGCTTTCCCAAGGAATATCGAGCTGCTTGGCTGGGATACCCTGCTCTGGAGTCTGATAGTTTTCATTCTTTCCACGAATGGTTCTATCTACACTGATCATACCCGGATTGCGCTTGCGGGCATCTACCAGAATGGTATCAAGACCGATTTCATCGCCGGTAATCCATCCGCCATCGAGCCACAGAATATCGATGTTGCCATAATCGGTGGTCAACTCGTTAAGCTGGTTCTGTGTAAACTTGCGGTAGTTCTGCCACCAGTCTGGATGCTGCTGCTTCTTGTAGTTGATGCGGCGGTTAGGGGTTGCATAATAAGGGTTCCAGAACCATTTGCTGTGCCAGTCTGGTTTGGAGAAATAACAACCGATCATGAATCCCTTGTTGCGGTAGGCGTCGAATACCTCCTTGGCGATGTTGTGGCGTGGATCCTTGCCGAAAGGTCCATGGGCAATGGAGAAGTCGGTATATTTGGTATCAAACATGCAGAAGCCGTCGTGGTGCTTGGTGGTGAAGATCATATACTTCATACCTGCCTTTTTCATCACGTCAGCCCATTTGCTAGGGTCGAAGTTCACTGGATTGAGGGAATCTTTCTGGCTCCAGTACCATGCCTTGTCCTCCTCGTAGGTTGGTTTGCGCTCACGTACAATCCAGTCTTCCGAACAAATTGACCAGGATTCTACAACGCCGGGTACGCTATAGAGTCCCCAGTGCATCAATACGCCGAACTTCTGGTCCTGCCAGTGCTTGAGTTTGGTTAATACTTGTGGATCTGTTGGCCAGACGTAATCTTCAGTGTTTGACTGTTGGTGAACGAAACTCTGTGCTTCCTGTGCCTGCATCTGGGTAGTGAATCCTGCAGACAAGGCAAGTCCGAGCATCATTAATTTAAATTGTTTCATATGCTTTGATAGTTAAATTGGATTGATGTTTTAATTGTTTATGCCGTTTTTATTTATGTGCTGCAAATGAGCAAAAAGTATTGGAAATAATGGAAGAAAAGAAGAACAAGCATGAGTATCATCAGGAGATGCATAGTCTTGGCTGTAATAAAAAAAGATAATAGAAAAACGGGTTTGTGTTACTTACCCGTTTTTTCTGTTTCCTTCGGCATTATTGCCTGTTTCTTTTGCTGCATCAATCAAGCTTCCGAAGTCATCGCAGAACTCTGTCATCTGATGATAGAGCAGGTTGCTGCCTTTATCAGATAACTCTGTATCTGGCAGAGGTCCGGAGTTGATGGCCACGGTGAAGATGTTGGCTGCTACACCGGCACGAACGCCCAAAGGAGCATTCTCTACCACGATGCCTTCCCAAGGCTGCAGGTTGCCAGCCTTCTGCAATCCCATCAGATAAGGATCTGGATTTGGTTTGCCTCGCTTCACATCATAAGCTGTTACGATATGTGCTTCATCGAGATATTCGCCGAAGTCGTTGAGAAGTCTCAGGATGAGTGGGCGCTGACCGCTGCCCGTTACAACTCCTACCTGCATACCGGCTTCCTTGATCTTCTGCATGATTTCCTTCACACCAGGGAAAATCTCGGCGGTAGGCATCGTGTGGAAGATGTCAGTCTTTACATCGTACATCTTCTGTGCTTCATCCAGCGTGATGTCGATACCCTTCTGCTTCTTCACCATCATCTGGATGGTGTCGATGCCTCGGGCTCCCTCGGTGGCATAGGCATCGGCGGCAGTCATGTGGATATCAAATTGCTTCATCGACTCCTGCCATGCTACGGCATGATTGGGCATACTGTTATACAATACGCCATCCATATCAAAAAGAACGGCTTTAGGGTTGAATTCCCCAAAGCGTGGTCTTTTAAGTATTTTGAAATAAATTCTTTCATCAATTACTTCTCGTTAGCCAGACGCTCCTGGATAGCCTTGCTCTCTGCCTCATAACCTGGCTTGTTGAGCAATGCGAACATGTTCTTCTTGTAAGCCTCAACACCTGGCTGGTTGAATGGGTTCACCTCTTCCAAGAGACCGCTGATACCGCAAGCCTTCTCGAAGAAGTAGATCAACTGACCGAGGTAGTAAGCGTTCAACTCAGGTACGTTAACCAGGATGTTAGGAACACCACCGTCAACGTGAGCCAGACGTGTACCGAGCTCAGCCATCTTGTTCACCTCGTCAACACGCTTGCCCTCGAGGAAGTTCAAACCATCGAGGTTCTCATCGTCGTGAGGGAAGAGCAACTTCTCGTTAGGAGTCTCTACGCTGATGACAGTCTCGAAGATAGAGCGCTCGCCCTCCTGAATCCACTGACCCATAGAGTGAAGGTCGGTAGTGAAGTCGCAAGCTGCTGGGAAGATACCCTTCTGGTCCTTACCCTCGCTCTCACCATAGAGCTGCTTCCACCACTCAGCGAAGTAGTGAAGCTTAGGCTGGAAGTTGCAGACGATCTCAATCTTCTTGCCAGCCTGAGTATAGAGAGCCTGACGTGTAGCTGCATAGATAGCAGCAGGGTTCTCCTCGAAAGCTACGTCCTTGCCGCAAGCCTTCTCCATCTCTACAGCACCAGCTACGAGCAGCTTAACATCGAAACCAGCTACAGCGATAGGCAACAAACCTACTGGGGTCAAAACAGAGAAACGACCACCTACATTGTCAGGGATGATGAAGCTCTTGTAACCCTCCTTGTCAGCGCAAGTACGTGCAGCACCCTTCTTGGCATCGGTTACAGCAACGATAACATCCTTAGCCTCTTCCTTGCCGCGCTGATCCTCGCACTGCTTCTTCAGAAGACGGAAAGCGAGAGCTGTCTCAGTTGTGGTACCAGACTTAGAGATATTGATGACACCAAACTTCTTGTCCTTCAGGAAAGAAGTCAACTCGAAGAGGTAGTCCTCACCGATATTGTTACCTGCGAAGAGGATAGTAGGGTTCTTCTTGTCGTTTACGAGCCAAGCAAAAGAGTTGCCGAGACCTTCGATAACGGCGCGTGCACCGAGGTAGCTACCACCGATACCTGCCACAACAACGACCTCACACTTTTCGCGCAATGTGTTGGCAACAGCCTGGATCTCATCGAGGAACTCAGGAGTGATAGAAGATGGCAAATGCAACCATCCCAAGAAATCGTTACCTTCACAAGTGCCGTTCTCAAGAGCTTCCTGAGCGGCCTTTACCTTTGGCTCGTAAGCCTTTACTGCACCCTCTGCGAGGAATGATGCAGCCTTTGAAATGTTTAAGCTGATACTTTTCATTTTTCCTTTTTAATATCTAAATGAATGTGTTAATGTTTCTCCTTTATCTGAACGAGTCGGTCAAGAGCTTGATTTCGATTTGCGGACTGATACGCTCGTACAATATATTATATACGGCATCGAGAATCGGCATGTTGACGTGCATGTGGCGATTGATTTCCTTCATACACTTCGTGCCGAAAAATCCCTCGGCAATCATCTCCATCTCTATCTGCGCACTTTTCACGCTATAGCCTTGCCTATCATGGTTCCGAAGGTGCGGTTGCGGGAGAAGTTGCTGTAACCCGTTACGAGCAGGTCGCCCAGATATACCGAGTCGTACATACTACGGTCGATGGGGTGGACGGCAGTGAGGAAGCGATGCATCTCCTGTACGGCGTTCGACATGAGTACCGCCTGGAAGTTGTCACCATACTTCAAACCGCCACAGATACCAGCTGCAATGGCATACACGTTCTTCAGTACCGATGAGTATTCGATACCGATGACGTCACTGGAAGTTTTGGTCTTGATAAACTCACTCGCCAAACAGTTATTGGCGAAGGCACGCGCTTTGTCTGTGTCGCTGCAACCCACGGTGAGGTAACTCAATCGCTCCAAGCAACCTCCTCTGCATGAGAAGGACCGCCGATACACGCCAGGTTCTCGTATGGTACGTCATAAACCTGATGGAAATATTCCGAGCAGACCAGGTTCTCGTCAGGCACGATACCCTTGATGGCTGTGATGATGAACTTGTCGCTGATGCGGGTCTTGAGTTTCTTGAGATGGTTCTTCAGGTAAGGTGATGGGGTAACGAATACGAGTGTATCGTAGTTCTGCACTATCTTGTTGATGTCGGAAGAGAAGAAAATCTCATCTACATTGAATCGTGCTGACATCAGATAGGCAGGGTTGTGACCCATACGCTTGAAGTCCTCGATGCGATCGTCGCGACGCATATACCAACCTATGTGATGAGTATGTCCCACCACAATCTTGGCTATTGCTGTAGCCCAGCTACCGCCGCCAATTATCGCTATTTTACCGCAATTATACACCTTATTATATAATGTTAAGTGTTAAATGTTCTCAAGTTTTTTTCAAGAATTAGAGAATTAGAGAAAAATCTGAAATTCTCTAATTCTTGAAACGAAATAAACTTGATTTTATTTGTTTGCTGCGTCAATCCAGCCCTGAATGTCGTCAACAGAAGGTTTGTCATAGCCGAGCTTGTACTTCTTGTTGATTTCTCCAATCTTCTGCTGGAGTCCCTGAGCCTTCTCTTCACGGATATCAGAGATGAGGTTGAAACCTGCCTTGCGGAGTACGTATGCCCAATCCTCTGGCACGCCAATCTCTGCCCATTCCTTGATGGTGCTCTGTGGCATCTTCTTCTCTGGCTTCATCTGTGGGAAGAACAATACCTCCTGGATAAAGGTCTTGCCGGTCATCAGCATTACCAGACGGTCGATACCGATACCGATACCTGATGTTGGAGGCATACCATACTGGAGTGAACGGAGGAAGTCCTGGTCGATGATCATGGCCTCGTCATCACCCTTGTCGGCAAGCTTCATCTGGTCGATGAAACGCTCTTCCTGGTCGATTGGGTCGTTGAGCTCAGAGTATGCATTGGCAAGCTCCTTACCGTTTACCATCAACTCGAAACGCTCAGTCAAGCCTGGCTTAGAACGATGCATCTTGGTCAATGGAGACATCTCTACAGGATAGTCGGTGATGAAGGTTGGCTGGAGGAAAGTACCCTCGCAGAACTCACCGAAGAGCTCGTCGATCAACTTACCCTTACCCATGGTCTCATCTACATCCATGCCCTTCTCCTTGCAGAATGCGCGGATCTCTTCCTCGGTCTTGCCGTTGCAGTCGAAACCGGTCTTCTCCTTGATGGCATCGAGGATAGGAAGACGGCGATATGGAGCCTTGAAGCTGATGATGTTACCATCAATCTCGCGCTCTGGCTTGCCGTTGACTGCAATACAGATAGTCTCGAGCAACTTCTCTGTGAATGCCATCATCCAGTTGTAGTCCTTGTACTGAACATAAAGCTCCATACAGGTGAACTCTGGGTTGTGGTTACGGTCCATACCCTCGTTGCGGAAGTTCTTGCCAATCTCATAGACACCCTCGAAACCACCTACGATGAGGCGCTTCAGGTACAGCTCGGTAGCGATACGCATGTACATATCCTGGTCGAGTGCGTTGAAGTGGGTGATGAATGGGCGGGCAGAAGCACCGCCGGCAATGCTCTGCAGGGTAGGAGTTTCTACCTCTGTATAACCAGCGTTATCGAGTACGTTGCGGAGAGTGCGCAGTACGGTAGCACGCTGCAGGAATGTATCCTTTACGCCATCGTTTACGATGAGGTCAACATAGCGCTGACGGTAACGCAACTCTGGATCGTCGAACTTATCGTAAGCAACACCATCCTTATACTTCACGATAGGGAGTGGCTTCAAGCTCTTGGAGAGTAAGCACAATTCCTTGGCATGAACAGAAATCTCGCCAGTCTGTGTGCGGAATACGAAACCCTTTACACCGATGAAGTCACCGATGTCGAGAAGCTTCTTGAATACAGTATTATAAAGGTCCTTGTTCTCGTCTGGACAAATCTCGTCGCGGGCGATATAGACCTGGATTCTTCCCTTTGAGTCCTGCAACTCAGCGAAGCTTGCTTTACCCATCACGCGGCGACCCATCATACGTCCAGCGATAACTACCTGGCGTGGCTCGTCCTCGTCCTTGAATTCAGCCTTGATATCTGTGCTGAATGCATTGGTTGGAAACTCTGCTGCTGGATATGGATCGATGCCCATCTCGCGCAATGTCTGAAGACTCTGTCTGCGAACGATCTCCTGTTCGCTTAACTCTAAAATGTTCATATTATATTCAGATATATCTTTATATTTTCTTATTTTGGTGCAAAAATACAAATAATTTTCCGAACTCGCACCCTATTTTTATGCTTTTTAATATAATAAGGTGATTTATCTATGCAAAAATTGCACGAGCCTATAGTTTGATGAAGATTTTCTTGTGATACATCCAGACTCCCATCACAGCGTGGATGGCTACAAAGAAGAGGGCGTAGGTGAGCGATGCTACATAATCATCGGTGATGAGGCTGTGAATGCCGGCAAAGATATCTGCCTTGATGCCGAAGCTGCCGAAGAGGATGGCGAGTGCCTCACTCATCACATAGAGGAAGAGTGGGTTCATGCCAAAGGCGAGCAATCCTCTGGTCAGGATGTTGTCTTTCCGTGGCTTCTTCGGGCTGTCGCCTGTCGCAGCTGAATTGGTAGCTGCTCCTCTTCCGTCGATAAACTGTACCAGGATGCCCAATATCCAGGATGCGAATCCGCAGGTTACGAATACGTAGCTGGGACTCCAGATGCGCTTGTTGATTCCGAACCCTATCAGGGAGAGTCCGAATCCCAGGGCTACCATCACAAGACCTGCCACCTTCAAGACCTTGATTTTGGATTCTACCGTCTGACCCGCAATGGAGATGTACTTGCAACAGAGAAATCCTATCATCGTATGGGCGATGGCTGGAATCGTGCTCAGCAGTCCTTCTGGATCTACCGGACTTCTATGATAGAGATGGTCGATGCCGAAGATGCTTCTATCTACCTGTGCCAGGATGTTGATGGAGGCATCGTATGCATAGCCGTTGCCAAATACCAGGATTCCCATATAAATGACAATCAGTCCGATGATGGTATGGATGAAGTAACGGTGGTTCAGGGTGATGGCAAGCATTGCCACTACTCCATAGCAGAGGGCGATGCGCTGCAGGACAGCCCAGAATCTGAGGTGGGCAAAGTCTAGCCCACCTCCGTTGCATATCATGTCAAACCAGTTGATGCCCAGACCGATGAAGAAGAGCAGAATGGTTCGCTTGGCTATCTTTCTGTAGATGGCGGCAGAAGGCTTGAACTCAGTCTTCTTCAGAGATAGAAAGGTGGACATTCCCATCATGAAGAGGAAGAAGGGAAAGACCAGGTCGCATGGGGTGAGTCCATTCCACTTGCTATGCTCCAGGAAACTGTAGTTATGCTCCCCGCCATTGTTTACTAATATCATGAGGGCTACGGTGAGTCCTCGCATCACGTCGAGTGATTTTAATCTGTTCATATATTACTTGATGAATATCATGAATTACTTGATGAAATGAATGACTTCTTTGGCTATGTCTGCAGGCTTTCCCTCTGGCTTCGATGAGTATGGGTTCTTCTGCAGGGTCCATGGCTCCTCCAGCGCATACCAGTCGATTTTCGGAGCACTAGGCAATGCCAGTTGGAAGAGTTCTCCGGATGTCTTGCCGGCATTCTTGCCTGTACCCAAAGCCTCGTAATCGATGTTTGTGCAAGCCGCCATCTGGTCGGCGAGTGCTTTCATATAGGTACTCCAGCGCTTGTAGTAGAAGTCCTTCAGCAATCCTTGCCATTCCTTATGTCCATAATCTCGCAAACCGCCATCATCGGCACAGACACGGTTGCCCCATGTGGTAATCTGTACGCGGGCATTCCATTCATAGAGGTCTTTCTCTTCAGCGGTCTTACCCAGGTTGCGCGCTTCCTCTATCCAGTGTCCCAGACGAAATTCTGGACGCGTGGCGAGCAGCTTGTCCTGCAGCAGAATCATCTTCAGAAAACGGTCGGCATCCTTGTCAAACTCCTTGCGGGAGAATGATTGATAGTCGGCGATAGCCTTCCAGTATTGTTTGCGCCCCTGGTCGGCGATAGCCTGGCGGCAGATATCTACCAGGTCGTACTCATAGTTGTTATTGTCACGGTATTTGTCTGCTACACTGGCAAAGAGGATGGCAGCCTGTCGGGTATCCTCCGGGTCGTAATAGTTGCGCATCTTCGACCAGCTGGAAACCTGGAAGTTGTTGAGCGAAGGGCGACCGCAGAAGATGCTCTCGTGAGTACCCTGCTGGTTGTTACCCACCGGACAGTTGTAGATGCTCTGTGCCAGGAGCGCCCATGCCTTCTCGATGGTAGCATCGTGTACCCCGTAGCGGGCATAGCAGTATTCCTTGAGCCAGTCTTCCTTGGTAGTCTTTTCGGCACGCCAAGGCAGTTCGCTCATCAGTTCAAACATTACAGGGTTGTTTTCCGAGCCTTCCATCGTGAAGCCCCAACCCTTGAGCGTTTCTCTATTATGATTGTCTTCTCCCTTTTTTCCTGTTGCCAGGTAGAAGTTGTTCAGCAGCTGGTCCATTCTTCCATGCAGGCCCACATTGCCTCCGAAGTTCTCAAGCATACAGAAGAGCCACTGGTGCTTGCCGTAACCGCCATCCCGCTTCAGAATGCTAGGACCGCCAAACATCGGACGGCATTCTGAGAAGAGGTCGAGTACCAGAATATCGCCAACCTTTAAGTCTTCAATCATCTGAGGGCGAGGGTTCTCGTTCCATCCCTGTACCACCCAGACCGCTTTTGGGTTGGCGCGCTTCATCGCACTCATCAGCACCTGTCCAGCCTTGGCATAATCCACGGCAGCATCATCTCCACTTTCATGGAAAGGATCCATCGAATAGAAATCTGATTTTCCGTAGAGCTTGGTCAGTTCCTTATAATATAGGTCGGCGATTTCTGTAAATCTGCTATCGGTAGGAGAGAGGTTGGCAGGACGCTGGTAACCGTTCCACTTGCCGGCATCCGTCACGTTCAGTCCCAGTCTCTTTTTGGCATCATGAGGTACCATTCCGCAATAGCCCGGTAAGACAGGTTTCATACCCATCTCCTTCATTCTGGCAAGAATCTTTTTCTGCAGGTTTTCCTGCTGTTTATACCAGCTCTGCGGCAGCGGACCTCCCCAGCCTTCCAGGTTATTCATCTCCCACCAGGCAAGAAAAGCTGGTCCGGCGATGAACTTGCCTACTTCTTCCTCTGAATAACCGAGTTTCAGGAGCATATTGCGCCATACGCATTCTGTGCCCACGGCAGCCAGCGGCATATTGATGCCATGCAATGCCATCCAGTCTATTTCTTTCTGCCATCGGTTCCAGTCCCAGAAAGCCATCGTATAAGAGAAGGTGCAGTAGTTGAAGTCGTAACGAAGTTTGAGATCGGTTTCATGGCGCTCTTTCTGTTTCACGGCAGGAAGAACGTTTGGCAATTTTTGGTTCATATTGTTCCAGGTGATGTGGATGCCGGCATGATGTTTCAGATACCAGTTGATGCCCACGGCAATATTGACCCAAGAGTTGCCTCGGATGATGATAGGATTGTTTTTGCCTGCTGGTTTAGGCGCAGTGGTGTTCTTGCCATTTCCAGCCTGGTCTATCTCGAAGAAATCCTTGTCTGATTTTACAAGGATGGTCTTAAACTTGGTAGCAGCCCCCTTATCGATTCGATTCAGTA
This sequence comes from Prevotella sp. AM34-19LB, assembly GCF_003468525.1. Classification (NCBI taxonomy): domain Bacteria; kingdom Pseudomonadati; phylum Bacteroidota; class Bacteroidia; order Bacteroidales; family Prevotellaceae; genus Prevotella; species Prevotella sp. AM34-19LB. Next base: position 60,703 of record NZ_QSIG01000014.1, read on the forward strand.
AATCGTCTGCCGGATTAGCGTATGCTCCCAGAGTAACGGTGCATAATAGTCCTAAAAGTAATTTTTTCATAAAATTGTTTGTTGTTGTTTCAATATGCTGCAAAGATAGTGGAAAAAGCCGATAATGCCAAGCAAAAAGTGCTTAAAAGATTAAAAAAGACTTATTTATTTTGTTTTGTCTTTAATTTGCATTACTTTTGCAGGAAAATGAGGTGAGGAGTGAGCTGGACATCCGTTCGCTCTTATCCCCCTAAACGACCAACTTTAAATTTTGATAAAGGATGAACATAGATGAATTAGTAAAGAGAATCAGCAAGACCGATGGACTTTCCAAGACCCTCGGCATGCATTTCATATCTACCCCAGAGCCTGATACGCTTCAGGCTTCCATGAAAGTGGATGAGCGTAACCGCCAACCTTTCGGATTCTTGAGTGGAGGTGCCTCTCTGGCTCTTGCCGAGAATGTAGCAGGCATTGGCTCCCTGGCTTTGTGCCCGGGACAGATTGCTGTGGGCATCAATGTGAGTGGTACTCATGTACAGGCTGTGAGTGAAGGAGATACGGTTACGGCATACGCCAAACTGGTACACAAGGGCAGAACCTTGCACACTTGGGAGGTAGCCATCAAGAATACAGCCGGTGAGTTGATCTGTACCGTGCAGGTAACCAACTATGTGTTTACTCCAAAAAAGAAAGACTCAAAGAAAGAAGAATCTAAAAAGACAGAAGAATAAGGTATGACAGCATTTGCATATTATCGTTTGCCTTATCTGCATCATGCTCATTATGTGGCGCAGCGGGAGGGTGAGCCTGAAGTGCTCTCCTCGGTGGCGGAACTGAATGGCAAGGAGGGCTTTGTGATAGCTCCTTTCTCGCCGTCCGGCGATTGCCCTGTGCTGCTCATTCATCCGGATGAAAGCAAACTTTTGCCCATTTCTGATGCAAAAGCGATTTCAATATCTGATTCTGCTCAGGGAGAAGACGCTTCTGATCGTGATGCCTATGCCGAAGATTTTGAATGTTTTCATCAGGAATTGGAGAAAGGTACTTTCAGAAAGATTGTGCTGGCAAGAAAGGCAACTGTGCGAACTGCTGATAAGGATTTCGAAAATCTCTTCATGAAGGCGTGTCGGATGTATCCCCGTCTCTTCGTCTCTCTGGTTTATACCCCGCAGTCGGGAATGTGGCTGATGGCTACTCCTGAGATTCTGCTCAAGGGAGAACAGGGAAATATGAGTACGATGTCGCTGGCGGGTACCCAGAAGGCGGAACCTTCCCGCACCGTTGCCGATTATCCGGTGGAGGGCGTGGAATGGTCGCATAAGAATCAGGAGGAGCAACAGTATGTCACGGATTATATCGAAGATTGCATCAAGGCTTTTGCTGACGATTATCAGCTCAAGGGACCTTATACCACGATGGCAGCAAACCTCTATCATCTTCGTACGGATATCAGTTTCCGTCTGCGGAATGAAGGCAGGTTGGGAGATGTGATAGATGCACTCTATCCTACGCCTGCAGTCTGCGGTATTCAGAAGGAGGAAGCCCGCCGGTTTATCCTGCAGCATGAGCATCAGCCCCGCAAATACTATAGTGGTTTTGTAGGACCTATCTCTCCGCAAGGTAAGACCCATCTCTTCGTTTCTCTGCGCTGCATGAATATCCTGCCGGATGGAGTCTGTGAACTCTATGCTGGTGGCGGATTGCTCAAGGAAAGCGAGATGGAAAAGGAATGGAAAGAGACTGAAGCTAAGATGCAGACCATCAGACGTGTGTTGCTTTAGCAGAGATGGTCTGATCATCAGGAGTGTTTTTCTTTGATTAATTATAAAATCTTATTTATAACTTAGTTCTCGTGTTTAGTAATATCAATAATGTCAACATTCTAACGAGTGTTCTGGCATCTCATGGTGTGAGAAGAGTAGTGGTTTGCCCAGGAAGCCGTAATGCGCCTATAGTGCATAATTTTAATGAGATGGAACGCATTACCTGCTATCCTGTTACCGATGAAAGGAGTGCGGGATTTGTGGCTATGGGCATCGCTATGGGTGATTCTTCTCCATTTCCCGATCCGGTTGCGGTATGTGTTACCTCCGGTTCTGCATTGCTCAATCTCTATCCGGCAGTCTGCGAGGCATATTATCAGAAACTGCCTATCATCGTGATTTCGGCTGATAGACCTGAAGCTTGGATCGGACAGCAGGATGGACAGACCCTGCCACAGGCCAACGTCTTCGGAACGCTGGTCAACAGGAGTGTGAATCTTCCGATTATATCCAATGAGGAACAAGCGTGGTATTGTGAACGGTTGGTTAACGAGGCAATCTATGATTGCATGTATCGAAAGGTAGGCCCTGTACATATTAATATACAGATTCCTGAACCGCTCTATCAGTTTACGGTAGCTGAACTTCCTAAAGTTAATTCTGTGAGGCATGTGCAAAGCAATGAATTTAAAAGCAATGTTATATATATGCTGGATTTTATGGGTGCTAAAAAGCCAATGGTTGTAATGGGACAAGATTGTCCGCAAACCAGAGTTCGTGCCATCGGTTACCTGTCTTCACGGGCTGTAATGCTTGTGGAGCCTACAACTTTGAATTTGCCGGACAGAGATTGTCTAGACTCGGATTTCAAAGGAAGTCCTAAGGTGGTAAATTTTGATGAGGTATTGTATAAGGTGGGGGATGATGAGGATTATATGCCTGATTTTATACTCTATGTAGGAGGTAATTTGGTGAGCAAGCGACTGAAGCAGTTCCTGCGTCTTGCGGCAAAGAAGGGAGCAACGGTATGGCGTGCAAGTGCCGATGGAGATTACATTGATACCTTTATGCATGTTGACAAAATCTTCCAATGTGATGTTGATCAGATGGCGTTGGAGATGATGTCGTACGAATCTTATTCAGAAGATAATGTGAATGCGTATAGGGAGAGATGGGAGAAAGTGCTTCTGGCGGCAAAGCGTCATGCTTCTGATTACGAACCGCCTTTCAGCAGTATGGCAGCTGTAAAGGCATTTCAGACAGCTTATGAGGCTCTTCCGAAGGATGATATCCTTGAAAGCCGTCTGGTTTATGGCAACAGCATGGCGATTCGTCTGGCTTGTATCTATTCCCACTACTATGTGCATTGCAATCGTGGAGTGAATGGCATCGAGGGCACGTTGTCTTCGGCCGTTGGCTTGTCTATTTATCTTTCGGAGTCTCATTGTTCTGATGCCAAGAGTCAGCAGAAGGCATTCTGCGTACTGGGCGACCTGAGTTTCTTCTACGATCAGAATGCTCTCTGGAACCAGAATCTCAATGGCAGCCTTCGCATCTTGTTGCTGAACAATGGCGGTGGAGCCATCTTTGCCAAGTTCAAGGGATTGAAGGAGAGTGCTGCGCGCGAGAAACTGGTGATGGCTGAGCATTGTACCTCGGCTTATCACATCTGCCAGGCACAGAATGTTGCCTATCAGAATGCTGATGACATGAGTTCGCTACGCAAAGGCATCGACTGGCTCATCCATACCGAGTCTGACAGACCGATGCTTCTGGAGGTGCTGACGGATATAGAAACAGATAATCAGGTTCTGGAAGATTATTATAATAGTTTAGAGTTATCATCAGAGTAAGAAGGATGAATCATCCTTTCTGAAGGTAGCCGGAAAGTAATCATAAAGTTCAAAGTTCAAAATTCAAAGTTCAAAGTAGAATATGAGAGAATGGAAAAAGATAGAAGGTTTTGATTTCAAGGAAATCATCTTCGAGGAGTATAATCATATCGCTAAGATTACAATCAATCGTGAGCGTTATCGCAATGCCTTCACCCCATTGACCACCTGGGAGATGGCGCAGGCTTTCAACTACTGTCGTGACTGTCTGGATATCCGTGTGGTTATCCTGACGGGTGCTGGCGACAAGGCGTTCTGTGCCGGTGGTGATATGCATGTGAAGGGCAGGGGTGGATATGTAGGCAACGATGGTGTGCCTCGTCTCAACGTGCTCGATGTGCAGATGCAGATTCGCCGCTTGCCTAAGCCGGTTATCGCTATGGTGAATGGTTATGCCATCGGTGGCGGTCATGTGCTCCATGTGATGTGCGACCTGACCATCGCATCTGAGAATGCCATTTTGGTCAGACCGGTCCTAAGGTGGGAAGCTTTGATGCCGGTTTCGGTTCTTCTTATCTGGCACGAATGGTAGGTCAGAAGAAGGCTCGTGAAATCTGGTTCCTCTGCAAGCAGTATTCTGCAAAAGAGGCTGAGCAGATGGGAATGGTGAACAAGGTGGTTCCTCTCGATCAGTTGGAGGATACCTGTGTAGAGTGGGCTGAAATCATGATGGAGCGTTCTCCTTTGGCTCTCCGTATGATCAAGGCTGGATTGAATGCCGAGTTGGATGGTCAGGCTGGTATCCAGGAGTTGGCTGGCGATGCCACCATGCTCTATTATACTATGGATGAGGCGCAGGAAGGTGGCAAGGCTTTCCTGGAGAAGCGCAAGCCTCGCTTCGAGGATTATCCTCAGTTCCCATAAACAATCTCACGGATGATAAATTCTGTGTTTGATAAATAAAAGTCCCACAGATTTCACAGATTTACACAGATATTTCTTTCTTCCGAAAAAGCAGGGCGTTAGCCTATCTGTGTAAATCTGTGAAATCTGTGGGAGTTTTTTTGCTTATATTTTGATAAATAGATGTATTGCTCAGTGGGGTAAACTCCATAGAGCGAAATCGAATTTACTCGTGTGTGGCGAAACGCTGTTCTGCAAGCTTCTCATATTTCGTGCCTGGCTTGCCATAGTTGGCGTAAGGCCAGATGCTGATGCCGCCGCGAGGAGTAAAGATACCTGTTACCTCAATATATTTTGGATCCATCAACTTGATGAGGTCCTTCATGATGATGTTCACGCAGTCCTCGTGGAAATCACCGTGGTTGCGGAAACTGAAGAGATAGAGTTTCAGGCTCTTGCTCTCTACCATTTTCACATCTGGAATGTAGCTGATGCGAATCTCTGCAAAGTCTGGCTGCCCCGTGATAGGGCAGAGGGAGGTAAACTCAGGGCAGTTGAAACGTACCCAGTAATCATTGCCAGGGTGCTTGTTGACGAGGTCTCCAATACCTCTGGCGCATAATCCATTCTATATTGGGTTTTGGCACCCAGTGCCTTCAACCCATCTTCTTTTCTATCCATTGTTCTATTCTATTGTTTAATTCTAATGTTTCATGTTTGTTTTTGGAGCAATCTCTTTCTGAAAGCTTTAAATCGATCCTAACTTGAAGATGTTATAGGAGATGTTGTTGTCATACACATCCTCGCCCTCATGCTTCTTGATAGCATTGACCACACGGATGGTGATAGGCAGCACGATGATTTCATACACGGTCTTCAGTACCACCTGCCAGAGCATCAGCCAAGGCAATTCTGATGTAGGAACGATTCCACCCAGGGCAAGAGGGAAGAAGATAAGGCTATCGCAACTCTCGCCGGCTACCGTACTCCAGATGGCACGGGCTGAGAAATGCTTGCCGCCATCTCGAATCTTCATCACGCTCATTACGTAGGCGTTGGCAAAGGAACCTACGATGAATGCCACGAAAGAGGCGGCTGCAATGCGGGGAGCCAGACCGAAGATGGCATGGAAGCCGGCATCGTTGGTCCAGTAGGGAGCGGCTGGTATCCAGTCGCAGATGGCACCCAGGGTTACGAAGAAGAAGTTCATGGCGAAGCCGATCCAGATGAGGAGACGGGCTTTCTGGTAGCCCCATACTTCGCACACCACATCATTGATGATGTAACTTACCGGGAACACGATCAGACCGCCGGTCAAAGAGATGGGACCAACGGCGATTTGCTTTGTTTCGAGCACGTTTGCCGCAATGAGACAAACGCAGAAGAGGATGCTGAAAAGCATAAACAGCACACTCACTTGAGTTGTTTTCTTTTCCATTTTCTTGTTTTTTACGAGGTTTACCAAGCACTCGGGTTATACTTACCTTTTAATTCGGGCTGCAAAATTACAACATTTCTCTCTAACTGCCAAATCTTTACCCGTTTTTTTGCATAAAAAAAGCCCCAAGTACTATCACTAGCACTTAGGGCGATATGTATTAACTAAACCTAACTTATCTAACAATTAAACCTAAACTAAACAATCTAACCTATACTAAACAAACTATTCAACCAAAACCTAAAAAACAATCTGCTTATGAAAAAACTAACCAAAAACACTTATCCTATTGAAATCTGGCGCGCAATCTTCTGCTCCTCCTGCTGCATCTTAGGCAACTGGATGGTGAGTACACCGTCAGCTACGCTGGCAGAAATCTTCTCCTTGTTGACATCGTCAGGGAGAATCAGGGTCTGTTCAAACTTAGCGTATGAGAACTCGCGACGAAGATAAACGTGCTCCTCCTGCTCAGGCTGATGCTTGTTCTCCATTTTAATATGGAGATCGCCATTTTCATTGAGGTTTACCTCAAAATCATCCTTGCGCATTCCTGGGGCTGCAAGTTCTACTGTATATTTTGTCAAAGACTCCTTGACGTTGATAGCTGGGGCTGTAGTATTAGCCTTCTGCATATTACCCTCGTTGAAGAGTCCGTTAAATACCTCTGGTATCCAAGAATTTCTGTACATCATAATCTTAACCTCCGATTATATTTTAATTATTATTATTCGTTATTATTTATGTTGTGTAGCGAATTACTTGTCCGCTTACACTTCCTCTTTTACAATCCCCGTACCAAAGTGTAAACTTCTGTCATTTCGGCAGTAAATCTGAAGAAATGCAAATAAAAGCCTTAAAACGACCCAAAAAGGTCCGACATTCTGTCACGAATGCCGGACCTTTTATCATTCATGTTCTTCGTATAATAAGAGAGCCTTCGTTCTTCTCGGTTCACCGAGAGTCCCCCTGCTCCCCATATCTTTTATTTCTCCATAAACTTCTTGGCAGCTCTGAGCTGGTGTCTCATCACGCTCAGGAACTCCTGGCTTTCCTGCAGTACATTCAGGTAAACCAGCGAAATCTGCATCAGAGAATTATCTGAAAGATGCTGCATGCGGTCGATATGCTTCTTGCGAAGTACGCTGAGTTCATCCTTGCAGGCATCTGCCTCGGCGAGAATCTCACGGTAGTTCTCGTAGCGGCTGGTCTCTATCTGCTCGCAGCTCATAAGCATCAGGTCGTTGATCTTCTGACGTACAGGAGTAAACTCCTTGGTATATTCTGCAGGAAGCGGATTGAAGTTGTTGTCCACGTGCTCCTTGATAGGGTCGAGCATACGGCGCAGAGAGTAGATAAACTGCTGGTTGCTGTTGGCACCCAGGTGGAACCAGGTGTTGCGCTCGATGGCAATCTCCATAGGAGATTTCTTCAAACCGAGCATCTCCTGGCGACGAAACTTCTTCAGCATGTCCTGCTCCTTCTTCAAGTCCTTGTTGGCATGACGGAGATTCCTAGGATTCTCGTTGGCAAGACCATCCATAATCTGGTTGAACTCGTTGAGGGCAAAGTGGCAGACGAAGCTCTGGGTGCGGGATACCTGGCGACGAAGCAGATCCCATACAATCTCCGGATCGTGTGAGCGCATCATCAGCTGGAATGTGCTGCCCTTGCTCTCTTCCTTTGCCTTCTTGTTATACTGGATGTTGCTGCGGATGAGCAGGAAGATAACCAATGCCATGAAGCAACTCTGGATTCCTACACCGCCGAAGTGCATGATGAGGCAGACGATAGCGCAGGCTGCGAAAGCTACACCGGCTGTGATAAACCATCCACCAATCACACTCAATACTCCGGTTACACGGAACACGGCACTCTCACGGCTCCAGGCTCTATCTGCGAGTGATGAACCCATAGCCACCATAAAGGTAACGTATGTAGTAGAAAGTGGCAACTTCAGGTTGGTACCGATGGTGATGAGCATACTTGCCAATACCAGGTTGACAGCTGCACGAACCACGTCGAATGCAGCGCTTTCTTCCAACTCTACATCGTTCTTGTCGAATCGGCTGTTGATCCAGTTCATCAGAGCCTTTGGCAAGAACTTCTTCAACCATGAATCAGTAGCCTGGCAGTTGCGTACTATCACGCGGGCTGCGGAAGAACTTCCGAACATCTCGTCACCCTCGTCCTGACGGCTCAAATCTACAGAAGTCTTGATTACGTTCTGAGCCTTCTTGGAGGTTGCCATGGCGATGATCATCACCGCACCGGCTGCGAGAAGATACACTGGGGTAGTCTTGGCACTATCCATCAGAGAAGTCATCATAAACTGGTCTGGAGTTGCACCGTTGCCATTTGCCATATAGTCCTGATAAGAAGAAAGACCTGCGAGAGGCACACCGATGAAGTTTACCAAGTCATTGCCGGCGAAAGCCATCGCCAGGGCGAAAGTACCCATCAATACGGTAAACTTGAAGATGTTGATGCGGCAGAGATGCAGGAACTCCATCACGATGGCTGAACCCACGAAGGTGATGCAGAGCAGCAAGCCGAGGTTCTGGTCGATATAATCACGCCATTCAGCAGGCAGGTAAGGACTCTTGCCCAAACCTTTCATAAAGATGAAGTAGGAGAGGGCTGTGAAGGCGATACCACCGAAGATGGCGATGCTGTAGCGTGAATGCTTGCGATAGTTGAAGGTGAAGACGATGCGGGAAAGCCACATCACGAAAGCACCAAATACGAAGGCGATGATAACAGATGAGAAGATACCCATGATTACCTCCAAAGCCTTGTTGCTATTGAGTAATATGCCATAGTTCAGGCTGTCATCGCCATACATCTTCAGAGTAGCGAGGATGAAGGCACCTCCCAATAACTCGAATACCAGCGAAACGGTGGTTGAAGTAGGCATTCCCAGTGTATTGAATACATCCAGAATAATGACATCCGTTACCATCACGGCTAGGAAGAGCGTCATCACTTCCTCGAACGTGAAGTGATCTGGACTCATGATGCCATGTCGGGCGATATCCATCATTCCCGATGACATAATGGCACCCAGTACCACACCGCAGGATGCGATGATCAGTACAGTGCGAAACTTTGCCACCTTAGCTCCGATGGCAGATTGCAGGAAGTTGACAGCATCGTTGCTGACTCCCACGAAGAGATCAAACACTGCCAGACAGAGCAGGAAGATCACAATACAAAGATAAATCGTACTCATTATTATATTAATGTTTATTGTTTATTTTTTCCCCTCGTTTTCGGTTGCAAAGGTACGTAAGGGATGTTACAGGTGATTTAAACAGGTGTTACAATCCTGTTAAAAACATTTTTTCTTCGATTTTTTAGAAAGAAAGCATTATCTTTGCACTCGTTTTTAAGGTAAAGTAGTATATAACAATAGTTCGTTAATAATTCAATAATGTGCTAAGCAGCTATACGCTGTAAGCACGAGAGATCTTTGAAAATCTTGCTAATTAAAGTTCGGTTCGGGGTGTACCCGCTTGCTTTAAAAATTCGTTTCACCAGATAAATGTTGGTCATCAGTGACTTGAATGAAGACATAGAATATTCCATTCCCATCTCCTTCATAGTTACCTTGGCAACATTTAGTGA